>DAITAN010000013.1:0-16329 GCA_036824235.1 Gaiellaceae bacterium
GTACCTGCTCGTGGTGAGCTCGGCGCCCACGACCCGATCCGCGCCGCTGACGACGCGCTGCGGGAGTTTCCGGCCGACGAGGTCGTGTTCGCCACGCATCCCGAGGCCGACGCCAACTGGCTCGAGCAGAACGTTCTTCAGGTGGCGCGGACGCGGTACGACGTGCCGGTGACGCACGTGGTCGTCGGCGACGACTGATGTGCCGCATGTTCGGCCTGAGCGCCTCGTCCCACATCGACCACCCCACCGGCCAAGAAAGGAGCTAGGCATGGCGCTGCACCATCCGAAGGGACCGCCCCGTTCGAGCGCCGACGACCTCGGCGTTGCACCCCTGTTCACCATGGAGGGCGCGAAGATCCCGCGCCACCGGCTCCCCGAGGGCGAGCTTCCTCCGGACGTGGCCTACCAGATCATCCACGACGAGCTGATGATCGACGGCAACGCCCGCCTCAACCTGGCGACCTTCGTGACCACCTGGATGGAGCCGCAGGCGCAGGCGCTCATGTCCGAGTGCTTCGACAAGAACATGATCGACAAGGACGAGTACCCGCAGACCGCGGAGCTCGAGATGCGCTGCGTCTCGATCCTCGCGCGGCTGTGGAACGCGCCGGACGCCGACCAGGCGACCGGCTGTTCGACGACCGGCTCGAGCGAAGCGGCGATGCTGGGCGGGCTCGCGCTCAAGCGCCGCTGGCAGCACCGGCGCAAGGCCGAGGGCAAGTCGATCGACTCGCCCAACATCGTCATGGGGATCAACGTCCAGGTCTGCTGGGAGAAGTTCGCCAACTACTGGGACGTGGAGATGCGGCTGGTGCCGATGGAGGGCGATCGCCTGCATCTCTCCGCGGAGGAGGCGGTGAAGCTCTGCGACGAGAACACGATCGCGGTCGTCCCGGTGCTCGGCTCCACTTTCGACGGCTCGTACGAGCCGGTCAAGGAGATCTGCGACGCGCTCGACGAGCTGCAGGCCGGCACGGACCTCGACGTCCCCGTCCACGTCGACGGCGCGTCCGGCGCGTTCGTTGCGCCGTTCGTCGACCCCGATCTCGAGTGGGACTTCCGCCTTCCGCGGGTCGCATCGATCAACGTCTCCGGCCATAAGTACGGGCTCGTCTACCCGGGCGTCGGCTGGGTCGTCTGGCGGGATGCCGACGCGCTCCCCGACGACCTGGTCTTCTGGGTCAACTATCTCGGCGACAACATGCCGACGTTCGCGCTCAACTTCTCCCGCCCGGGCGCGCAGGTCGTCGGCCAGTACTACAACTTCCTCCGTCTGGGCTTCGACGGTTACAGGCGGGTGCAGGCGTACGCGCGCGATGTGGCGACGGACCTCTCCGGCCGGATCGCGGACCTGGGGCCGTTCGAGCTCGTCACGAAGGGCGACGAGCTGCCGGTGTTCGCCTTCACGCTGAAGGACGGGATCGACAACTTCACGGTCTTCGACGTGTCGAATGCCCTGCGCGAGCGCGGATGGCTCCTGCCGGCGTACACGTTCCCGAAGAACCGTGAGGATCTCGCGGCGCTACGGGTCGTCGTCAAGCGCGGGTTCAGCGGGGACATGGCCGATCTGCTGATCCACGACCTGGAGCGTCAGCTGCCCCGGCTGCAGAAGCAATCCGCTCCCGTCCACGACCGCGACACGGCGACCAGCTTCCACCACTAGCGGAGCGGATGGGTAGAGCTGTGGCCGAGCCGGAGCCCGTGCCGGCCTAGGAGAGCGCCCCCGGTTCGCCGGCAACGACTGCGGCGGGCTCGGACGCGTGCCGGCTCGTCAGCCAGGCGCCGGCGAAGAAGCAGACGGCTCCGAGGAACGTGAACGCGTTCGTCGCCTCCGTGTTCAGGAGCTCGCCTGTGTCGGGGACGACCCACGACGCCACCGCTGCGATGCCGAAGAAGACCGAGCCCAGCATGTTGAGCCAGGCGATCCGCCGGTCCGTTCCTATCCACGCCCAGACGGCGGCGAGCGCGAGCCCGCTCGCGACGAGGAAGCAGACCGAGCCGAGGGCGTCGGGCGCCCAGACGCGGATGTCCTCCTGCTTCGTCGAGAGCGCGTCGTTCATCGCGGTGAAGGTCGTGACGTTGAAGAAGAGGGTGCCGGCGAACTGCACGACGCACGCCCACCAGTCGAGCCGGTCGAAGCGGGGCGTCTGCCTCAGCTGGAGCAGCGAAGCCGAGGTGAAGAAGATCGAGCCGACGAAGAAGGTGACCCCGACCAGAGCCGGCTCGACGAGCTCCGCGTAGAACGGGGCGGACCCGAGGGCGAACGCCGTCGAGCCGACCATGAACAACACGCCGATCCACCACAGTCTCGGCTTCATCCCGAGGGGATGATGCGCGATCGGGCCGCCCCGTGGAGCCTAGTCGTGAACGGCGCCCGCCCCGGCGCCAGAGGAGGTACCCGTGGCAAGCCCCGTCGACCCCAGCGACACCCAAGCGCAGCGGCCGCGTGTCGTCGTCCTCGGCGGCGGCTTCGCCGGCGTTGGCGCGGCCCGGGCGCTGAAGGGTGCCGACGCCGACGTCGTCGTCGTCGACGAGCACAACTACCACACGTTCCAGCCGCTCCTCTACCAGCTCGCGACCGACCTGCTGGAGACGTCCGAGGTGGGACACCCGCTGCGCGACCTCTTCCACGAGCACCCCAACGTCGCCGTCCACCAGGACTCGGTCACCGGAGTCGACCTGGCGGCTCGCCGGGTGCACTTCGCGGAGATGGCGCCGCTCGAGTACGACTACCTCGTCCTCGGGCTCGGAGCGCGGGTCAACTTCTTCGGCACCGGGGGCGCGGCGGAGCACGCCTTCCCGATGTACACGCTCGCCGACGCCGTGCGCCTCAAAGAGCACGTGCTGCGCAGGTGGGAGGCGGCCGACAAGGATCCGGCGCTCGTCGACGACGGGGCGCTGAACGTGGTCGTCGTCGGCGGCGGGCCGACGGGCGTCGAAAGTGCCGGCGCCCTGGCCGAGCTCTACACGAGCGACTTCGCCGCCGACTATCCGAACATGCCGCGGGAGCAGGCTCGGGTCACTCTGGTCGAGGGTGGGCCCGCCCTCCTGGCGATGTTCAAGAAGGACATCCAGACGTACACGAAGAAGGCGCTGGAGACGCGCGGGGTCGACATCGTCCTGGGGGAGATCGTCGAGTCCGTTTCGCCGACGCGCGTGACGCTCAAGTCCGGGACGGTCCTGAACGCGCACACGCTCGTCTGGGGCGCTGGCCTGCAGGCCAGCGCGATCGCCGACGAGCTCGGTCTCGAGCTTCAGAAGGGTAACCGGGTCGTCGCCGGGCCTGATCTCTCGATCGCCGGGCATCCCGAGGTCTTCGCGGTGGGCGACATCGCCTGGATCACCGACACGAAGACGAAGCGCGCGCTGCCCCAGCTGGGCTCGGTCGCCCTCCAGGCCGGCGAGCACGCGGGCTCCAACATCGCGCGCCGGATCGACGGCAAGGAGACCGAGCCGTTCGTCTATCACGACAAGGGCACGATGGCGACCATCGGCCGTGGCGCGGCCGTGGTGCAGTTCCACAAGGGGCGGACGCTCAAGGGCAAGGCCGCGTCGCTCGCCTGGGGCACGGTGCACCTGGCGCTGCTTTCCACCGGGGAGGACCGCGCGAAGGCGATGGTCGAGTGGACCTGGGCGGGCTTCACCCACGAGCGGCCAGGCCGGATCACCGTGCGGACCGACACGTAGCGATGGAGAGGAGAGTTGAATGAACGAGCCTGCGCCGGCGGACGTCTTCGTCGTCTTCGGCATCACCGGCGACCTCGCCAAGGTGATGACGTTTCACTCGCTGTACCGGCTCGAGGCACGCGGCCTGCTCGACTGCCCGATCGTTGGCGTCGCCGTCGACGACTGGACCGTCGACCAGCTGGTCGAGCGCGCCCGTGAGTCGATCGAAGGGACAGGTGAGAAGCTCGACCCGGCCGTGTTCGACCGCTTTGCCGCCCGGCTCTCGTACGTGCAGGGCGACTTCGGCGATGCGGCGACCTACGGCCGCGTGGGCAAGGCGATCGAGGGCGCCTCGACGCCCGTCTTCTACCTCGAGATTCCGCCCTTCCTCTTCGGCACGGTCGTCAAGGGCCTGGCTGACGCCGGCCTGACGAAGACGGCCCGCGTCGTCGTCGAGAAGCCGTTCGGCCACGACCAGGAGTCCGCGCGCGCGCTCGCCGACGAGCTGCACCAGTCCGTCGACGAGTCGCAGGTCTACCGGATCGACCACTTCCTCGGGAAGATGGGTCTCGCCGAGATCCTCTTCCTGCGCTTCGCGAACACGATGCTGGAGCCGGTCTGGAACCGGAACTACGTCGAATCCGTGCAGATCACCATGGCCGAGGACTTCGGTGTCTCCGACCGCGGACACTTTTACGACCCGGTCGGCGCCCTGCGCGACGTGGTCGTGAACCACATCATGCAGGTGGTCGCCGCAACCGCCATGGAGCCGCCGTCAGGCGGCGACTCGGCGACGCTCAAGGACGGAATGGTCACCCTCTTCCGCTCCGTCGCGGAGGCGGACCCTGCGCACTACGTAAGGGGCCAGCACGACGGCTATCTCGAGGTCGACGGCGTCGCCGCCGACTCCACGACCGAGACGTTTGCCGCCCTGCGCCTCGAGATCGAGAACTGGCGCTGGTCCGGCGTGCCATTCTTCATCCGCGCCGGCAAGCTGCTTCCGGTCCTGCAGACCGAGGTGCGCCTGGTCTTCAAGCGACCCCCCAAACTCGGCTTCGCGGCGATCGGCGCAGCTGCCGAGCCGGACCAGTTCGTGATCAAGCTCGACCCGTCCACGGGCGTCCAGCTCACGCTCGACGCGCTGCGCGCCGACTCGCGCCAGGCCGAGCCCGTCACACTCGACATGGAGTTCGCGGAGGAGGGCGGGGAGGGGGCGACGCCCTACGAAGTTCTGCTGCACGCCGCCATGATCGGTGAGAGCACGCGCTTCACTCGCCAGGACGGCGTCGAGGAAACCTGGCGGATCATGCAGCCGCTGCTCGACGCTCCCCCGCCGGTGCAGCCGTACGCGCCCGGATCGTGGGGGCCGACGGCGACCGCCGAGCTCACCGCCGGCCACGGCCGCTGGTACGGGCCCTGGGTGACGTCATGAGCAAGACCGAGCAGGAAGCTGCCGGGCAGAGCGCGGCGGCGCCGTCGCCGTTCCCGCCGATCGCCGATTACGCGTTCCTGTCCGACTGCCACACCGGTGCCCTGGTCGCTCCCGACGGGGCTATCGACTGGCTCTGCGTGCCCTCCTTCGACTCGCCGAGCGTGTTCGGCAGCCTGCTCGACCGCGGGGCCGGCGCGTTTCGGATCGGGCCCTTCGGCATCAACCATCCAACGGCGATCGCGTACGAGGCCGGGACGAACGTGCTCGCCACGACCTGGAAGACGCCGACCGGCTGGATCGTCGTCCGAGACGCCTTGACCATGGGTCCCTGGGACCACGAGGACGAGATCACACCGCACACGCGCCCGCCCGCCGACGACGACGCCGACCACATGCTCGTGCGCTCGGTCGAGTGCCTCGCGGGCACGGTCGAGGTCGAGCTGGTCTGCGAGCCGGTCTTCGACTACGGCCGCGTCGCCGCGGAGTGGACGATGGTCGACGGCGGCCGCCACGCCGCCGACGCGAGCGGGGCCGGCGTCAAGATCCGGCTCCAGTCCAGCATGGCCATGGGGATCGAGGGCGACCGCGTTCGCGCACGGCACGCGCTCGAAGCCGGGGAGCGTCTCTTCTGCTCGCTCTCCTGGGCCGAGGGCCTCAAGTCGCCGGCCGACGGCGAGGAGGCGGAGAAGCGCCTCGCCGCCACGGTCCATTTCTGGCGCTCCTGGCTCGGACGGGCCCGCCTCCCGGACCACCGCTGGCGCGACCCGATCCAGCGGTCGGCGCTTGCCATCAAGGGCCTGACCTACATGCCGACCGGCGCGACCGTGGCCGCCCTCACGACTTCGCTGCCCGAGACCCCGGGCGGCGAGCGCAACTGGGACTACCGCTACACCTGGATGCGCGACACCACCTTCACGCTCCAGGCGCTGCACTACCTGAACCTCAGCTGGGAGGCCGACGAGTTCATCCAGTTCGTGGCCGACCTCGAGGCCAACGAGGACGGTGGACTCCAGATCATGTACGGGATCGACGGTCGGCGGGACCTGAGCGAGTCGACGCTGGACCACCTCTCGGGCTACGACGGCGCCCAGCCCGTGCGCGTCGGCAACGGGGCCTTCGACCAGCGCCAGAACGACGTCTTCGGCGCCGTCCTCGACTCCGTCCTGTTGCACACAAGGAGAAGCCAGCGGCTGCCCCGGAGGTTGTGGCCGATCGTCCAGTCGCAGGCCGAGTGCGCAACGCAGGTCTGGCGGGATTCGGACCAGGGGATCTGGGAGGCGCGCGGCGCCCCCCAGCACTACGTCTCCTCCAAGCTCATGTGCTGGGTCGCCCTCGACCGGGCCGCCAAGCTCGCGGGGATCCGCAGCGACTCGGAGCGGGAGGCCACCTGGCGCGCGACCGCCGACGAGATCAAGGCCGACATCCTCGAGCACGGCCTCACCGACAAAGGCGTGCTTCGCCAGCACTACGACACGGACGCGCTCGACGCCTCCGTGCTCCTGGCCGCGATCTTCGGCTTCCTCGAGCACGACGACGAGCGGCTCCGGGCCAGCGTGCTCGCCATCGACGAGGACCTGACCGAGAACGGGTTCGTCCTCCGCTACCGAACGGACGAGACCGACGACGGCCTCACCGGCAAGGAGGGGACCTTCCTGATCTGCTCGTTCTGGCTCGTGTCCGCACTCGCGATCATCGGCGAAGAGCAGCGGGCGCGCGACCTGATGGAGCGGCTGCTCCGCATCGCGTCGCCGCTGGGCCTCTACGCGGAGGAGTTCGAGACCAGCACTGCCCGGCACCTCGGCAACTTCCCGCAGGCCTTCTCGCACCTCGCGCTGATCGAGGCGGCCGGGCGCATCGTCATCGCCGAGATGATGGAGGAACTATCGTGAGTGATGCCTACGACGTGATCATCGTCGGGAGCGGCGCCGGGGGCGGAACGCTCGCCCACCGCCTCGCTCCCTCCGGAAAGCGGATTCTGCTTCTGGAGCGGGGTGGATGGCTTCCCCGGGAGCCGCAGAACTGGCTGTCGCAGGACGTGTTCGTAGAGAATCGCTACGTCTCGCCGGAGACCTGGTACGACGCGAGCGGCAAGCCGTTCCAGCCCCAGGTGCACTACTTCGTCGGGGGCGCGACCAAGCTCTACGGGGCCGCCCTCTACCGCCTGCGCCGGGAGGACTTCGGCGAGCTCAAACACCACGACGGCATCTCGCCCGCGTGGCCGATCTCCTATGACGAGCTCGAGCCCTACTACACGCAGGCCGAGCATCTCTACGAGGTCCACGGCGCCAGGGGCGAGGACCCGACCGAGCCCGACGCGAGCGGCGACTACCCGCACCCGGCCGTGTCGCACGAGCCCCGCATCCAGCAGCTCTCCGACGACCTGGCCGAAGCCGGCTACCGGCCGTTCCACGCGCCGTGCGGGATCCTGCTCGACGAGGCGAACCCGCCCTACAGCACGTGCGTCCGCTGCGCCAACTGCGACGGCTTCCCTTGCGTCCTCCACGCCAAATCGGATGCCGAGGTGATCGGCGTGCGCCCAGCGCTCGAGCACCCGAACGTCACCCTGCTCACCGACGCGCGCGTGGTGAAGCTGGAGACGAACGCGGCCGGCACAGAGGTCACCGGCGTCGTCGTCGAGCGCGACGGTCAGGAGGAGACGTTCTCCGGCGGGCTCGTCGTCGTCGCCTGCGGCGCGGCGAACTCGGCGAAACTCTTGCTCGAGTCGGCGAGCGATGCCCACCCCAACGGCCTCGCGAACGGCTCGGACCAGGTCGGGCGCAACTTCATGTTCCACGACAGCCAGGCCGTGCTCGCGCTCTCGCGCGAGGAGAACGCGACCGTGTATCAGAAGACCCTCGGGCTGAACGACTTTTACCTCGGGAGCGACGACTTCGAGTTCCCGCTGGGGAACATCCAGATGGTCGGCAAGTCCCAGGCACCGATGTTCCGCGGTGAGAAGCCTCTCGAGACGAAGCTCGCGCCGCAGTGGTCGCTCGAGCGGATCGCGCGGCACGCGATCGACTTCTGGCTCTCGACCGAGGATCTGCCCAGCCCCGACAACCGCGTCACCGTCGACGGTGACGGCAAGGTCACGCTGAGCTACACGGAGACCAACGCCGAGGCCAGGAAGCGACTCTACGAGAAGACGAAGTCGATCCTCGGGCAGCTGGACATGAACCCTGGCCACCTCATCCACCGCTTCGCCTACATGAAGACCGCGATCCCGGTGGCCGGGTGCGCGCACCAGGCTGGGACTGTCCGGTTCGGGGCCGATCCCGCCACGTCGGTGCTCGACACCAACTGCCGGGCCCACGAGGTGGACAACCTCTACGTGGTCGACACCAGCTTCTTCCCGAGCATCGGGGCGGTGAACCCGGCCCTGACCGCGATGGCGAACGCGCTTCGCGTGGGAGACCATCTGCTCGATCGCATGGAGTAGCTCGAGGCGGGGGCCTGATGGCGAGCAGGAACGAGACCAGGGCCGTCTACGCGGCCGGCGTCGTCCAGGGCGTCGTTCTCGTCACGTTTCCAGCCGCGAGCACGATCTTCACCGACCCTGCGGAGTACGACCTCTCGAGCACGCAGTACGGGGCCTTGTTCCTTCCGCAAGTCGTCCTGGCCATCACTGCGGCCCTCCTGGGCGCGGCGCTGGGCAATCGATTCGGCGCAAAACGGGTCTACCTGATGGGCCTCACGGCCAGCCTAGTCTCGATGGCTCTCCTCCTCGTCAGCTCGGCCCTCGCGGAAGATGCGCTGGCGTACTGGCTGCTGCTGGCTGCGACGGCGAGCCTCGGCGTCGGGTTCGGGCTCACGGTCCCCACCCTGAACACGTTCGCTGCGGCGTTTCACCCTCCCGCGGCCGATCGCGCGATCCTCGTGCTCAACGCCCTGCTGGGGCTCGGCACCGTGCTTGCGCCCGTCTTCGTCGCCGTGTTCGTCGGCCTGGGGTTCTGGTGGGGGCTGCCGCTGACATCGGTGCTCTTGCTGGCGGGGCTCCTGGCCGTCAGCCTGCGGCTTCCGTTGCGGGTCGAGACGGCCGCTGCGGCCACGACGCGGTCGGCGACCGCAATTCCGCCTCGCTTCTGGGTCTACGCGGGCTTCGCCGTGCTCTACGGCATCTGCGAGACCGTCAACGGCAACTGGTCGCAGCTGGACATGACCGACGAGCTGGGGGCGTCGACGACCGAGGCGGCCCTAGCCCTCACCGCGTTCTGGGCGATGGTCACGGTCGGTCGGGTCCTCTTCGCCGCGATCCAGCGGCGGTTCCCTTCGCGCCTGACCTTCCATCTGCTCCCGTTCGTCCTCGCCGGCGCCTTGGCGACCATCGCCGTCCTCCCCGAGGGCGAGCCCGCGCTCGGCGTGCTTGCGTTCGGACTCGCCGGACTCGGCTGCTCGGCGCTGCTGCCACTGACGATCAGCTTCGGCCAGGAGGAGCTCAAGGCGTTCGCGGCGGCGACGGCGGGGGGCGTGATCGCCTTCTACCAGCTGGGCTACGGCATCGCGGCCTTCGGCATCGGCCCGCTCCTCAACGGGGGCGTCAGTCTCTCTAGGATCTACGCTGTTGCCGCCGTTGTCGCAGCGTGCATGGGCGTGTGGTCCTTCGCGGTTGCCGGCCGCCGGCCGAGCCCGGCCTCGCTCCACCCAGATCTTGGGCACGCAGGCCGCTGACGTTCATCCCGTCGGGATGATGCAGCCGGCCTCGCCCGCGGTTCCAATTTCGCCGACCACTGCACGACCTCGAGAGGAGAGCCGGTGAAATTCGCAGCACCATCCCGGCCCGGCCGGGCCGCATGAGCTGGTCGCCGCTCCACACCCGCGTGAACGGGCGCGTCGGCGCGTCATGAGCGGGTCGTCCGGTGAGCAGTTCGAGCTCGCGTTCGGGGACCAACGTGTCACGGTCGTGGAAATCGGCGGCGGGCTGCGGTCGTACTCGGCCGGTGGGCGGGAGCTGCTCGACGGCTATGCGCCGGACGAGCCGGCTCCCTCGGGTCGCGGGCAGCTTCTGATGCCCTGGCCGAACCGGCTGGAGGACGGCGAGTACGAGTTCGACGGGCGCACCCACCAGCTCCCGCTGACGGAGCCGGAGCGGCGCAACGCGATCCACGGCCTCGTCCGCGAGGAGCCCTGGACGGTCGCTGACCTGGAGGCGCACAGCGCGGTCATGGAGCACGTCCTCCAACCTCGGCCCGGGTACCCGTTCACGCTCTCCCTGAGCGTTGAGTACACGCTCTCGGAAGGCGGACTGCGCGTGCAGACGACGGCGACGAACGTCGGTACAGAGGCGTGCCCGTTCGGGAGCGGCCAGCATCCGTACCTGACGCTCGGTACCCCCGTCGTGGACTCGCTGGTCATGAGGGCGCCGGGACGAACGGTCCTAATCGAGGACGACCGGGGCATCCCGCGCGGGCGAGAGGCTGTCGACGGCAGCGAGTACGACTTCCGCCGCCCGCGGGAGATCCGCGAGACGATGCTCGACGATGCGTTTACCGACCTCGAACGTGGGGTGGATGGACGCGCGCGGGTCGAGCTACGGGATCCGGAAAGCCGCGCAGGCGTCACGGTCTGGCTCGACGAGAGTTACCGCTATCTGCAGCTCTTCACCGGCGACGCGCTGCCCGATGTGGGTCGCCGGAGCCTCGCGGTCGAGCCGATGACCTGCCCGGCCAACGCGTTCAAGACCGGGGAGGACCTCCTTCGGCTCGAACCGGGTGCGAGTTGCAGGTGCGCCTGGGGCATCGTCCCCGGGTGATCGCCGGGCCGGCGGCAGAAGCGGATCAACACGCCCCGAAGACCAGCAGCCTGTACCCAGAGCCGGAGCCCGTAGCGCACAGCCGGCAACGGGAGGGCTACGCGGGCGCCGGTGAGACCGGGGCGGACTTTGCGGCGTGCTGCTGGAGCCGCTCGGCAATGAGCATGACGACTACCCCGATCGCGACACCGACGAATGTCCACAGCACCCGGCGTCCCTCGGCCGCATAGCTGGCCGGGTGCGGCAAGTCCACGGCGATGAGGACGGCGCCCGCAATCGCCGCCGAGTACAAGGCGTAATTCACGCCATGAATGGCGACCGCGGTCGCGGCGAGAAGGATGATCATCCACGCCAGTGTGTCCCTGTTATCGACGGCCGAAAGGATGGGTATGGCCAAGAGCGCGCCCAGGGCCGCACCGATCAGACGCTGTCTGCCGGCCAGCCGAGACTGTTCCAGGCTGGGTTTCATGATGACGATGGTGGCGACAACCATCCAATCGGCGGCGCTCAGGTCGAGTCCGAACGCGATGGCAGCCGATGCAGACACCGCCACCGCCCGAATGAGCACGAACGCCACCACCCTTCGGGTCAGCTCGACCGGTGCGACACCTCCTCCGGGCAGCTCCATAACCGCCCCGGGCCGCCATTTCGACCCACTCGCCAACCAGACGATGCACATGACGGCGATCCACACCACTGATCCGATCAACCAAGCCAGAGCCTGCTCCCATTCATGGGTGGAAGTAGCTCGACTGGCCAAGCTGGCGGGGACGGCGCCGCCGTGGAGCACGTCAGCTACCGAGATGACGACGATGAACCAGACGTTGAGCAGAAGCGCCGACGCGAACCTCCGCGTGCCGAACCTGATAGCCAAGCCGGCCAGCACGGTGACCGCGAAGATGGCGAACACCAACCACCCCCAGGTCTGGCTCCCGACGTAGAACCCCAGGGCGGTGAGTGCCGCACCGAGAAGCCCGACGGCGGCCATGGCCTGGACCCGCTCGCGGAACTCACCCCCAGGGTCGCTCAGCGCGGTAAACACCACAGCGAAGACGAGGGTCAGGAAGTATCTCTCGTAGTCGAGCTGGTTGGTCACGAGCCAGACCAGCGCCAAGATCACAAGGCTCGCACCGCCGTACCTCAGGTTGAGACCCTTGGGGTCGAGACTGAAAACTTGCTTCAGGAGGGGCATCGGTATCGGCCCTTTCGTCGCTGTTCGAACTGCGCTTCGACGGATGCCTTCATTAGTTACACGCCGGAAGTGGCGACGAATCTGCCCCGGCGAGGGTCGTCAGCTGTTCAACACCGAAAGGCAGAAGCCAAGGGCCGTCGCAGCGCCGGCAAGCGCGCCGCCGCGCTCGAACGAGAAAGGCATGAGCGAGTTGGTCAGCATTGCCAGCAGGCCTCCCGCAGCGAGGGCAGCTGCGCGATCGCCTTGCACCGCCCCTGAGAGGTCGGTCGCGAGGAAGCCGAGAGCCGCGGCGACCCCGCAGGCAAGGACGACGAGCAGCCAGAGTAGGCCGAGCTTTCGCGGGCCCCAGCCGCTGGCCGCGAGGTCCGCCGAGGGCGCGATTGCCTGCGGGACGTTCGAGATGAAGATGGCGGCGACGAAGGCGAGACTGATCGTGAGGCCGGCTCCGACCTGAATGCCGAGGATGGCCGACTCGGGGACGCCGTCGACGATCGAACCCACGACGATTCCCATCGCGCCGCCCGACCCCTCCGAGCCGAAGCGCTTCTCGACGAACGCGTCGGCCAGGAGAAACACCGCGACGCCGATGAGCATCCACACACCGGTCTGCCAGGGCTCGATGTCAGCCTCGGCCTCGGGGAGCAGGTCGAACGAAACTGCGGCAATCATTGCTCCGGCTCCGAACCCACCGAGGATTCCGACGAGCTTGGTGGGCACTGTCACCCAGCAGACGACGAGCCCCGCAACAAGCAGCGACGACTGCGCGAGAAATCCCCAGCCAAACGCTTCGAGCACGCCGCGACTGTAAACGCTGCGTAGCCCGGGCGCAGGGCGTCGCCCGCGGGGTCAGGAGTCACGCGGGCTACGTTCGGAAGCGACAGCGGCCGTTGGATGCAGCCGACAGCGCGACGAGTCTGGCGCCGCAGGCGATGTCTGGCCGCTCTGCCAAGGTGTTGAACGTGAGCGAGCCCCGCCCGAGGCCAAGAAGGCCCGTCAGGTCACGCGTCATCCGACGCGCTGAGATGGCGGTCAGAGACAGGACGATCTTCTGGTTCCTCGCCGGGACCACCGCGCTGACCGCCGTGATCACGGGGCTCATTGCCCACCTCATCGACCGCACCGACTTCCCCACCTTCGGAACCGGCGTCTGGTGGGCGATCGTCACGCTCGCGACGGTCGGCTACGGGGACGTCGTGCCGCACACGGCCTGGGGCCGGGTCCTCGGAAGCGTCGTGATCATCTTCGGGGTCACGTTCCTCTCCATCCTCATCGCGATGGTGACCTCGGTCTTCATCGACGCGAACCGTGCCGAGTTCGAGGAGGCGCAGGCCGCGAAGGAAGACGAGACGCAGGGGCTTCTCCGGAGCATGGACCAGCGGCTAGCCGTCATCGAAGGCCTCCTGGGCACAAAGCCGGGCCCGACAGGCTGACCGACGTCGTCCTGCCGGGTCGACGTGCTCGAAGCTATCGTCCGGCCGCGTAGAGGTTGGAGCTTCAGTAGGGAGCGTCCCCCTAGTTGCTTTCGGCGCCGAAGCCGGCGCCGCCATCTGGCACGATGGCGCGGAGGTTCACGCGAGGGAAGCGCGCCGCGCCTTCCGGACTTCATCCCCTTGGGGTGATTCCCCGGCCGCCGACCGCTGCCACCATCGGGTCGGGTCCCCAGCAGTGGAGGTCGCGCGTGGCCATGGAACATGGTCTAGGCACGTGAGAGCGAGGACGATGTGAGCACGTTCGCGTCCACCGCGGTCGAGCTCGCGCGCTGGCAGTTCGCGCTGACGACGCTCTTCCACTTCATCTTCGTCCCCCTGACGATCGGGCTGGCACCGCTGCTGGCGGTGATGCAGACGCTCTGGCACCGGACCGGCGACGAGAAGTGGCTCCGTCTGACGCACTTCTTCGGGACGCTCTTCATCATCAACTTTGCGATCGGAGTCGCCACCGGCCTGGTGATGGAGTTCCAGTTCGGGATGAACTGGTCGGCTTTCTCGGCCTACGTCGGCGACGTCTTCGGCTCCCCTCTAGCCATCGAGGGCCTGGGGGCGTTCATGCTGGAGGCGACCTTCATCGGCCTGTGGCTCTTCGGTTGGGACAGGCTCTCGCCGAAGGTGCACCTCGCGACCATCTACCTCGTGTGGGCGGGCACGTGGCTGTCGGCCTACTTCATCATCGCGGCGAACTCGTGGATGCAGCACCCGGTCGGGTACGAGCTCAACTCCGAGACGGGCCGGGCCGAGGCGACCGACATCTTCAAGATCCTCTTTCAGGGATTCGTGCTCTTCGCCTGGGGGCACGCCATCTTTGCCGGTCTCCTGACGGCCGGCTTTCTCGTCCTCGGCGTGGCGTGCTGGCACCTGCGGCGGGGTCGAAACGTGGAGGTGTTCCGCGGCGCCGCGAAGCTGGCGATCATCGTCGTCCTGCCCGTCTCGATCATCCAGCTGGGTTGGGGGAGCGAGTTCGGGGTCGCCGTCACGGATGCCCAGCCGATGAAGATCGCCGCCACCGAGGCTATGTGGGACACGGAGGAGCCGGCGGGGTTCTCGCTCTTCCAGATCGGCGGGTTCACCGAGAGCGACCAGACACCGTCGTTCGACATCGAGATCCCCGGCCTGCTCTCGTTCCTCGCCACCAACTCGTTCGACGGCCAGGTGGTGGGCATCAACGAGCTCCAGTCCCAGGCCGAGCAGCAGTACGGCCCGGGCAACTACGTCCCGGATATCAGGCTCGTCTACTGGAGCATGCGCGTGATGGCCTACCTGGGGACCCTCTCGGTGCTCCTGGCGCTCTGGGGCGGCTGGCTCCTCTGGCGCAAGAAGCTCGAGGGCGCCAAGTGGTTCCAGCGGGCGGCGCTCGCCGGCATCGCGCTCCCGTTCCTGTCCAACTTCGCCGGCTGGATCCTCACCGAGGCCGGGCGGCAGCCCTGGGTGGCGTACGGGCTCCTCAAGACCGAGGACGCCGTCTCCGGCTCGGTCAGCGCGTGGACGGTAGGGCTCAGCCTCGGTGTGTTCATCTCCCTCTACACCGTGCTGGGGCTCGTCGACCTCTATCTGATGCGCCGCTACGCGCGGCTCGATCCTCCGGAGGTCGGCGGCGAGGGCGAGGAGGGGGCGCCGCGCCCGGCGCCGGCGTACTGAGATGACGCTGGAGATCCTCTGGTTCTGCTTGCTCTGCGTCCTCTGGGTGGGGTATTTCGTCACCGAAGGCTTCGACTTCGGTGTCGGGATGCTCCTCCCCGTCCTCGGGAAAAGCGCGGACGACCGGTCGACGATGTTCGAGTCGATCGGGCCCGTCTGGGACGGAAACGAGGTCTGGCTCGTCATCGCCGGCGGCGCGACCTTCGCAGCTTTCCCCGTGTGGTACGCGACGATGTTCTCGGGCTTCTATCTCGCCCTCCTCCTGATCCTCCTCTTGCTGATCGTTCGCGTCCTCTCGTTCGAGTGGCGGAGCAAGGCTCACAGCCCTCGTTGGAGGTCGTTCTGGACCTGGATGAACACGATTGGGTCGGTCGGCGCTCCTCTGCTCTGGGGGATCGCGCTCGCGAGCCTTCTGCACGGTGTTCCGATTGCGTCCGACCAGACCTTTGCCGGAGGGTTCGGCGACCTCTTCACCGGCTACACGGTGCTGGCGGGGGTCGCCTTCTGCCTGCTCTTCGCCCTCCATGGCGCGGTCTACCTCACGCTCCGCACGCTCGGTGACCTTCGCGAGCGGGCGCGCCGTGTAGCGGCGCGCCTTGCGCCGTTGACGGCTCTCGTCGGCGCCGGCTTCCTCGTCTGGACACTCGTCGTCGCGAACGACCGGAACGACAAGGGCGTCTTCCCGGGGATCCTCCCGGTCGCGGTTGCCGCGGTTGCCGCGGTCGCAGCGATCTTCCTCGCGCGGAGGGCCAATGAAAAGTGGGCCTTCGGGGCCACCGCACTGACGATCGTCGCGGTCGTCGTCACCCTCTTCGTGAGCCTCTATCCGCGAGTGATGGTGTCGGATCCCGAGTTCGGCAACAGCCTGACGGTCGACAACGCCTCCTCCGCCGACTACACGCTCACGGTGATGACCGTCGTCGCGGGAGTGCTCGTTCCGATCATCCTCCTCTACCATGCCTGGACCTACCACGTCTTCCGCGCCCGGCTCGGCGGCGAAGACGTCGGCAACCCGGTAGACCTGCTCGCCCGGAAGACCGAGGGCTAGGCCGCCGGTGGGGCCGCTCGACCCGCGCCTGGTCCGGCGCGCCCGGGCGGTTCGCATCATGCTCTGGGTCGACGCCGCCCTCGGGGTCGTCGCCGCGCTGCTCGTCCTCGC
>DAITAN010000235.1:0-4536 GCA_036824235.1 Gaiellaceae bacterium
CAGGCGAAGAGCTCGCGTGTCGCGGGGCCGCCCGCGACACGGACGACCTCGGCGACGGTCGCGATGCGGCGGGTTCCGTCGGGGAGCCGGGCCTGGTGGACGACGAGGTCGATGGCGTCGGCGATCTGCTCCCGGATCGCGGCGTGCGGGAGGCCGACACCGGCCATGAGCGCCAGCGTCTCGAGCCGCCGCAGGGCCTCCTCCGGCGAGCCGGCGTGGATGGTCGAGAGCGAGCCGTCGTGGCCGGTGGTCATCGCCGCGAGCATGTCCAGGGCCTCGCCGCCCCGCACCTCGCCGACGACGATCCGGTCCGGGCGCATGCGCAGCGCGTTGCGCACCAAGCGCCGGATCGTCACCTCGCCGCGGCCCTCGACGCTCGCCGGCCGCGCCTCGAGGCGCACGACGTGCGGCTGGCGCAGGCGCAGCTCGAGCGTGTCCTCGATCGTCACGATCCGCTCCTCAGCGGCGACGAAGGACGAGAGCACGTCGAGGGTCGTCGTCTTCCCCGACCCGGTGCCGCCGCTGATGAGCACGCTCAGCCGCGCGCGTACCGCCCGTGCCAGGAGGTCGCGCAGCGGCGGCTCCCAGGTCCCCGCAGCCACCAGGTCCTCGGCGCTCAGGCCCCGCGGGTGGAAGCGACGGACCGTGACGATCGGGCCATCCGGCGCCAGCGGCGGGATCACGACGTTGACGCGCGAGCCGTCGGGCAGGCGCGCGTCGCACAGGGGCTCAGCCTCGTCGACCCGCCGCCCGAGCGGCGCCAGGATCCGCTCGACCGTGTCGCGCAGCTCCGCGCTCGACCCGAAGCGCACGTCGGTCGCCTCGAGGCGACCGCCGCGCTCGACCCACACCGTGCCCGGCCCGTTGACCATCACCTCGTCGACCGCGGGGTCGCGCAGCAGCGGCTCCAGCGGCCCGAGCCCGAACGAGCGCTCCGCCACGCGCGCCACGAGCGCCTCGCGCTCGTCCACCGAGAGCAGCGCCGCCTCGCGCTCGACGAGCGCGCGGATGCGCGCCTCCAGGTCGCCGGAGGGCGAGGCGGCGGCCTCGGTCAGCAGCCGCTCGCGCAGTGCCGTCGTCAGTCGATCCAACGCGGGGTCCACGTGGTCACTAGGTCGGCGGCGGACGAACTCGCCCCACCTCAGCGCGCCCGCGCGCGGCTACCGTCGTCGCCGTGGACGCGCCCGTCGTCGTCATTACCGGCGCCGGCAAGGGGATCGGCCGCCACATCGCGCTCGCGTTCGCCGCGGCCGGCGCGACGGTGGTCGCCGTGGGCCGCGACGTCGCCGCTATCGAGGAGACCCGGGCGCTCGCCGCCGGCCCCGCCCTCGTCGTGCCCGCTGACGTCACCGACCCCGCGCAGGTCGAGGCGATGGCCGCCCGCGTGCTCGACGAGCTCGGCCGGGTCGACGTGCTCGTCTGCAACAGCGGCATCGCCGGCCCGACCGCGCCGCTCTGGGACATCGCGCTCGAGGACTGGCAGGCGACCCTCGACGTCAACCTCACCGGGACGTTCCTGACGTGCCGCGCGCTGCTCCCGGCCATGATCGAGCGCCGGCAGGGCGCCATCGTCGTCGTGGGCTCCGTGAGCGGCAAGCGCCCGCTCCACGGCCGCACGCCCTACGTCACGAGCAAGCTCGGGCTCGTGGGCCTGGTGCGTACGCTCGCCTGGGAGGCCGGGCCACACGGCATCCGCGTCAACCTCGTCTCCCCCGGCTACGTCGCCGGGCCGCGGATCGAGCGCGTCATCGACGCGCAGGCCGACCAGCTGGGCCTCGCCCCCGAGCACGCACGGGCGCGCTTCACCGACGCCTCGCCGCTCGGGCGCCTGACCGCCCCCGAGGACGTCGCGGCCTGCGTGGTCTTCCTGGCCTCACCGGCCGCCGGCTCGATCACCGGCGAAGACCTGAACGTCTCCGCCGGCGTGGCGATGTACTGACCCCGGAACGCCGAAGGCCACCGGGGATTCCGGTGGCCTCTGACGGTCGCGGCCTTCGTACCCCCGGAAGCTAGATTCGCGACCCCGGCGTCGCGCCCATGCCCGGCGCCGTGCTCGGCGTCACGTCGCTGGCCCAGTCCTCGCCCGGCTCGTAGTAGCCCAGCGGCGGGGGGTTGTGGCACGCAGCGCTGTAGATCGGCTTGCACGGGTTGAACGGGTTGACGCGGGCGAGCGGGTTGGTGTGGCCGGCCGCGACGTTCCACTGGAAGGCGAGGGAGGTGTAGATCGTGGCCCAGTTGACCGGGCGGGTGACCTCGAACCAGTTCGGGTAGCCGTCGTGGTCCTGGTCGTCGTTGCCGTCGAGGACGCCGTCGCCGTCCGAGTCCGGATCGACGAAGCTGGGCTCGGCGAAGCGGCGGCTGACGTCGGGGTACGGGGTCTCCTTCGGCCCGTTCGTCCCGTCGTACTGCACCTCCCAGTACTTGATGCGCATCCCGGTGGCGGTCTCCTCGACGTTGGTCAGGCCGTCGCTGTCGACGTCCTTGCTGCCGTCGCGCAGGACCGTGCCGCCCGTGTACGGGTTGCCGTCGCTGTAGCTCAGCGGCTGGGGCCGGCCCGTGTGGTTCCAGGCCTGGTACTCCATCTTGAGCGTGAGGCCGTCGCCGTCGAAGTCGAGGTTGGTGTCGGTGCCGTCGAGCGCGTTCGGGTAGGGCGCCTTGCCCGGGAAGGGCACGGCCGCGCCGTTGAGGTCGAGGGCCGACCAGTACTCGAAGCCGTCCGAGACGCCGTCGCTGTCGCTGTCGGCGCGCAGCGGGTCGAGCTTGTAGCTCTTCTCGAGCGTGTCCGAGAGGCCGTCGCCGTCGTCGTCGGAGTCGTCGCGGTTCGGGATCCCGTCGCGGTCGACGTCCGCGCTGCCGAGCAGGCAGAAGTACGAGTCGGAGTTCGGGATGCAGGCGTCGAGCTGGCGGTAGTGGCGGTCGGCGAAGGGCGCCGCGATCTCGGCCAGGTACTCGCTGATGTTCGAGATGCCGTCGTGGTCGACGTCGTCCTGGTCGTCGCGGACGTGGTCGCCGTCGGAGTCATTGGTCAGCCAGTCGAGCGAGTCGACCTTCTGGACCACGATCGAGCCCGAGCTGAGGCGGTCCAGGCAGTAGTACGGGACCTGGTTGATGCCGGCGCACAGCGGCTCGTCCTGCTTGCTCTCCGCCGCGGCGAGCTTGATGTAGCTCTCCGTGAAGAGGCCGAAGTCGTAGTAGTTGGCGTCGTCGTCGGGCTGGGCCTTGGTGATGCGCGCCACGTCCTTCGACCCGCCCTCGTCCATGTTCGGGATGCCGTCGCCGTCGGCGTCGCGCTCGAAGTCGGAGAGGAAGCCGTTGCCGTCGCGGTCCATGTAGGCCTGGCCGGAGCCCGGCGCGCTGCGGCCAGCGGAGGCGGGGTTGCCGCCGCTGTAGCTCAGCGGGAGCTTGTTGGCGCCGAACGTCGCCCATGCGGCGTACTCGTTGGCGTTCGTGAGGCCGTCGCCGTCCATGTCGATGTCGCCGTCCTTGGCGTACAGCGGGTTCGGGTAGGGCTTCGCGTACGGGGCCGGGAGGGCCTTGCCGTTGCGGTCGAGGGCCGAGTAGTACTCCCAGCCGTCTGACATGCCGTCGCCGTCGCTGTCGCGCTTGCAGCCGTCCGTGCCGAGCGTGGCCTCCTGCGTGTCGCTCAGGAGGTCGTTGTCGTCGTCCGAGTCCTTGCTGTTGAGGACGCGGTCGCCGTCGCAGTCGTCCTTCGTGCCGCCGCCGATCGCGGTCGGCCCGATGCGCGGCGACTTCTTGGCGGTGGTGAACGACTTCGCGAACTTCTTGGCGAGGACGCGAACGCGGAAGCGCGTGTAGGTCGGCTTCTTGTTCTTGCGGATGAGGAAGGGCAGGAGCTTGGCGGGGACCGTGACGGCGATCTTCGTCGTCGTGGCGTCGGGCGCCTTGACGAAGATCGCGCGGCCGCCGTCGCGCTTGAACACGACGGTGTTCTTGTTCTTGCCCTTGCGGAAGTTCTTGCCCGTGATGGTCATGACGTCGCCGATGCCGAGCTTCAGCGGCGAGACGGTCTTGATCACCGGGTAGCTGCCGCTCGAGGCGGCCATAGCGCTGGTGGGCAGCACGGCAAGGCCGAGGAGCGCGCACGCAAGCGGAAGGAGGCGGGAAACGGGGAGTCTCATGCTTGTCCGGCTATCGGCCCACGTGGCCGCGTCTTGACCGCCCGACGCGGACAACTAGACGGGTGACCGATGACCGCTCATCGGCGCGAGCGAGCCGCTGGGCGAGGCAGCAGCCGCACCTGGCGGGCCGCGGCGACGGCTGCGGCGAGTCCGACGGCCTGGGCACGACTGACGCGCAGGGTGGCGAGGACCCGCGGGAGGTCGGCCTCGGCGCTGGGGCTGGCGGGCCGCGCGCTGAGGATCTCGGCGCCCTCCAGGGCGACGCGCGTGGGCCCCGGCCCGGCGCTCCGGGCGTCGTAGGTCACGAGGACGTCGACGCGCGTGCCCGGTGGCACGGCGTCGAGCGTCGCGACGGCGACGAGGTCGAGCGCGCGCTCTCCGGAACGTAGCGTCGGGC
>DAITAN010000236.1:0-4534 GCA_036824235.1 Gaiellaceae bacterium
CGCCCTCGGCGCACGCGACCGGCTCGTCGGCATCCCCGCGAGCATCCGCAGGGGTAACGGCCCGCGACAGGCGCCGGGCGCAGCCGTCACGGTCGTGTCGCCGAACGGCCAGGTCCGGGTCGACGAGGTCGCCGGCCTCGAGCCCGACCTGATCGTCGCTACTCCGGGCATGGACCTGCTCGATCTCACGCGTGCACAGCGCGAGACGGGCGCCGCCCTCTACGTGCAGCCGAGCTCGTCGGTGGACGACGTCGTGCGCGCCGCGCTCGAGCTCGGCTTCCTCGTCGGCGAGCCGGTCGCGGCCCGACAGGTCGCCGACCAGATCCGCACCGACGTCACAGCAGTGGAGGACAAGATCGCCGGCCTCCCACCCCGCACAACCTTCGTCGACAGTGGCTTCTTCATCCCGGTCCCCGAGCGCTCGCTCCTCGGCGACCTCGTTCGCCGCGCAGGCGGGCGGAGCATCGCCGGCGCCACTCCGTCCCCCGAGCCGTTCCCGCTCAACCGTCTCCGGCAGCTGAACCCACAGGTGTACCTCGCCACCTCCGAGAGCCAGGTCACGCTCGAGGATCTCCGCGCCGACCCGCGCACGGCCACCCTGCGCGCCGTGCAACGTGGGCGCTTCGCCATCATCCAGTCCGATCTCGCCAACCGCCCCGGCCCGCGTGTCGGCCGGGCGCTCGAGCAGATCGCCGCAGCCCTCTACCCCAACGCATTTGCCGAAGGTCGCTAGCGACCTCGACGCGGTCACCGTGGACGCGAACGGTACTGCGGTCGAGCTCGACGATCCCACCGACCGCCTCCAAGCGGCCCTGGCGAAGCGCGGAGTCGAGCGGGAGCGAGACGTCGTCGCGTCGGCGTTCAGGGCCGAGGTCGCCTACTACCTCCCACGCACGCTCGAAGGATCCGACGAGGCGAGCCTGGCCGACCTCCTCCGCCGCTGCACGGGCGTCTTCCTCGAGCACGCCGAGGCCGGCCTCGAGCCCGAGTCCTTCGCTCCGGCCTTCGCGGACAGCATCCGCTTCCGCCCGATTCCCGGCGCCGTCGAGGCGCTCGAGCGGCTCCAGGGCGCCGGGCTCGCCCTTGCATGCGTGTCGAACTGGGACGCGTCGCTCGGGGCTCAGCTCGAGCGAGCGGGCCTCGGCAGCTACTTCACCACGGTCGTCAGCTCGGCGGAGGCGGGAGCAGCGAAGCCCGAGCCCGGTGCCTTCACCGTCGCCCTCGAGCGCCTCGGGGTCGAGCCCGCCCGCGCGCTCCACATCGGCGACACCGACGCCGACAGCGAGGGTGCCGCCGCGGCCGGTCTTGCCTTCGAGCCCGTGCCGCTCGCTACGCTCCCCGAGCGGCTGGGACTCGGCCGCCGACCATGAATGAACGCCGGCGAGGCCTCTCGACGAAGGCCATCCACACTCCTCCCCTCCCCACGGGGCCGGGGGAGCCCGTGGTCGGGCCGATCGTCGCGTCGACTACGTTCGCGTTCGAGCGCGTCGCCGACCTCGGCCGCGTGATCGCCGAGGAGGAGTACGGGTTCAGCTATGCGCGCCTGCGGAACCCGACCGTCGAGGAGCTGAACGCGGTTGTCGCCGAGCTCGAAGGCGCCGAGGCCGCCCAGTCCTTCGGCTCCGGGATGGCGGCCATCAGCGCCGCGCTCCACTCGACGCTCGCGCACGGCGACACGCTTCTCCTCGCCCAGCAGCTCTACGGCACCACGTACCAGCTCGCAGAGCATCAGCTGCGGCCGCGAGGCGTCGAGATCGACTACCTGGACGTCACCGACACGGCGGCCTGGGAGCGGCCTGCACGCGTCCGCTTCGTCGAGACGATGGCGAACCCCGGCTTCCCGCTCGCCGACCTGGCGGCGATCGCGGCCACCAAGGGCGACGGACTGATGATCGTCGATAACACCTTCGCCTCGCCCGTGCTCTGCCGTCCGCTCGAGCACGGCGTCGACATCGTCTGCGAGTCGGCCACCAAGTACCTCAACGGGCACCACGACGCCATGGCCGGTGTGCTGGCCGGCAGCGCGGAACTCGTCGCGGCCGCACGCGCACACCAGGTCTCGGTCGGTTCGATCCTCGACCCGTTCCCCGCCTTCCTCGTCCGCCGCGGCCTGAAGACCCTGACGCTGCGGATGGAGCGCGCCAGCGCGAACGCCCTCACGGTCGGACGCTTCCTCGAAGGGCACGAGAAGGTCTCGCAGGTCCTCTACGCCGGGCTCGAGAGCTACCCGCAGTACGAGCTTGCACTGCGCCAGCTGAACGACTCGGGCGGGATGCTCGCGTTCGAGCTCGAGGGCGGGCGCGACGCGGGAGAGCGCTTCATGGACGCGCTGCAGCTCTGCGGCCGCGCGACGAGTCTCGGCGGTGTGGACACCGTGCTCCACCACCCGGCTTCGACGAGCCACCGCCAGTACACGCCGGAGCAGCTCGAGGCCGCGGGCGTCTCGTCGGGTCTCCTGCGCCTCTCCGTAGGGTGTGAGGATGCCGACGACATTGTCGCGGACCTCGAGCAGGCGCTCGCGCACGCATAGCCGCAAAGCCGCCGCGATCTGGCTCGGCGTCTGCGGATTCCTGATCGCGAGCGCGTTCTACCTCGGGAGCCTGGAGAGCGAGGACGACAGCGAGGCGCTGTACGATCCCGACCTCGCCTTCGCCGGGCTCATCCAGTACGCGATCCTGGTGCTGATCGCGATCGGGATCGCGAGGCTGTTCCCGCGCCCGATCGACGCGCTCGGGCTGCGGCGGTTCCGCGCCCGCTGGGTCTGGATCTCGTTCGTCGTCGTCGCCGTCACGCTGGCCGTCGGCATCGCTCTGGAGCCGATCCTCCACGGCGGCGAGGACCAGGGCCTCGCGCCCGACAACTGGGAGCCCGACCACGCGACCGCGTTCGTCGTGAACGCGGCCATGATCGTGCTCGTCGCACCGTTCGTCGAGGAGCTCTTCTTCCGCGGCATCGGCGTCCGTGCACTGACGGTCTTCGGCACCTTGGCCGCCATCCTGCTCTCGGGGGTCATCTTCGGCGCCGTGCACGGCATCCTCGGCGCGCTGCCGCCGCTGGCGCTGTTCGGCATCGGGCTCGCGTGGATCCGCGTGCGCTCCGCCAGCATCTGGCCGGGTTTCATCGCGCACGCGACCTACAACGGCATCGGCATGCTCTTCCTCATCCTCAGCTGGGCCATCTAGGCCGTGAAGCGAACCGCCGGCATGGTTATTCTGGGCGCCTGATGCGGCCGACCGACCCTGAGCACGATCCTGTCGTCCACGACCTGCGGCAACGCATCACCGAGGCAGACCAGACGATCCTCGAGGCCGCCAACACTCGGCTCCGGCTCGTCCGCGAGCTGCGCGAGCACAAAGTCGCCCGGGGCTGGGAGTTCCTCGACCCGGGCCGTGAGGAGCGGCTCCTCGACGATCTGGCGCGCGAGAATCCGGGCCCGCTCAGCGAGGATGCCGTCCGCCAGCTCTTCGTCGACCTGCTCGCGCTCACGAAGCGCGAGATCGCTGCGGACTAGGGAGGGCTTGGCGCAACGCCGCTCGCCGTCGGGACGTGATGGTCGTTCCGAGGCAAGGACGCAGGGAGCGTTCGTAGCCAGCGGCTACGGGCGCGACTGAGGACGCCGCATCGGGGCGAGCAGCGCGTCCCGACGGCGAGCGGCGTTGGGTCAATCCCTCCTTACTCAGCCCTCGGTCGAGAAGTCGTCGGGCTTGACCTCGTCGAGGAACTTCTTGAACTCCTCGACGACCTCTTCCTCGTTCACGTCCTCGTGCTCGAACTCGATCGCGCTCTCCTCGATCACGGCCTCCGCCGCGAAGATCGGTGCGCCGGCGCGGACGGCGAGCGCGATGGCATCGCTTGGCCGCGAGTCGATCTCGAGCTCGGTGCCGTCGACAGACACCGTGATGAGCGCGTAGAAGGTGTTCTCGCGCAGCTCCGTGACCGCGATGCGCACGACCCGCGCCTCGAGCTGACCGAGGATCTCGGTGAAGAGGTCGTGGGTCATCGGCCGAGGGGTCGCGGCGCCCTGGAGCTTCATGAGGATCGCCGCCGCCTCGGGATGCCCGATCCAGATCGGAAGAAACTTGTTGCCGTCGGCGGTCTTCAGCAACACGATCGGCTGCTTGCCGACCATGTCGAAGCTCACGCCGTAGATGACCATCTCGTGCATGGACAGGAACCCTCGTCTGATGATAGCCGCGCCCCTTGGAACGGGAACCTTCAGGAGACATGCCCTCTGGGCGGATTCGGCGTCGGTGAAGTGGGCGATCCTGGATTCGAACCAGGGACCTCCGCCTTATCAGAGCGGCGCTCTAACCGACTGAGCTAATCGCCCGCGCCGGGGGATTGTAGCGAGGCACGCTCGAGCGCCTCGACCATCTCCTCGAGCTCGACTTCGTCCTGGAAATAGAGCTCGATGCGGCCGCTTGCGACCTTGGCATCGGCGCCTGTGAGCCGCCGTAGGGCGTCCCGGGCGCGGGCGGCGATCGCGGGATCGACCGGCTGTCGGCTCCTCGGCTTCGTGCGCGCACCGGCCCAG
>DAITAN010000237.1:0-4513 GCA_036824235.1 Gaiellaceae bacterium
GGGGTCGTGCTCCCCGAGCCCGGCTACCTCGAGGCCGTGCGCGAGATCACGCGCAGGCACGAGATCGTCCTCATCTTCGACGAGGTGAAGACCGGCCTCTGCATCGCCGCCGGCGGCGCCACGGAGCGCTTCGGCGTCGAGCCGGACATGGTCACGCTCGCCAAGACGCTGGGCGGCGGCCTCCCATCCGGCGCGATCGGCGGCACCGAGGAGGTCTTCGAGGTCGTCGAGGACGAGCGCGTCTACCAGGTGGGGACCTACAACGGCAACCCGCTCTCGATGGCAGCGGCGCGCGCGAGCCTCCTCGAGGTGATGACGCCGGAGGCCTACGAGCACCTGGACGCCCTCAACGACCGCATCCTCGCCGGGTGCCAGGGCGTGATCGAGCGCTACGGGCTCTCCGGCTACGCGGTCGGCGTCGGCGCCAAGGGCTGCGTGACGTTCTCGCCCGAGAAGATCGTCGACTACGAGACCTACAAGGCGAACCAGGTCGGCGAGCTCGCCGACCTCGCCTGGCTCTACAACATGAACCGCGGCGTGTTCATGACGCCCGGCCGCGAGGAGGAGTGGACATTGTCCGTCGTGCACTCCTTCGAGGACTGCGATGCCTTCGTCGCCGCCTTCGAGGAGATGGCGGCGGATCTGACTGCGTAGAATTCGTTCATGAAGGTCGATCTAGGAGCCGCTCTGGCGGCCGGAGCGACGCTCCCCGCCGATTGGTACGCCGACCCGGCGATCCAGCGGCTCGAGGGCGAGCGGATCTTCGCGCGGAGGTGGCAGTACGCCGGGCGGGCCGACCGGGTCGCGAATCCAGGCGACTTCTTCACGTGCTTCGCGGGCCAGATCCCGATCGTGGTCGTCCGCGACCTGGAAGGCGTCCTGCGCGGGTTCGTCAACGTCTGCCGACACCGCGGGCATCTGATCGCGAGCGGCGACGGCAACCGCAAGGCGCTGCAGTGCCCCTATCACGCGTGGACGTACGACCTCGACGGCAAGCTGCGCAAGGCGCCGCGCTCCGAGCGCGAGCCCGACTTCGACAAGGACGGCTTCTCGATGCTCCCCGTAGCGACCGAGGCCTGGGGGCCGCTCGCCTTCGTCAACCCGGATCCGGACGCAGGGCCGCTCACGGAGTCGCTCGGGCCGCTCCCCGACAAGGTTGCGAAGAGCGGTCTCGACCTCGGTCGCCTCCGCTTCCGCGTCCGCAACGACTGGGAGATCGAGTGCGACTGGAAGGTCGCGATCGAGAACTACCTCGAGTGCTATCACTGCTCGGTCGCGCACCCCGGCTTCTCCAAGGTGCTCGACGTGGGCGCCGACGAGTACCTGTACGAGGCCGAGGGCCTCGCGCTCATGCAGTTCGCACACGTGCGCGACTCGGTGAAGGCGAACGGCAAGGTCGCCTACCTCGCCGACCCCGACGTGGAGCAGGCGCAGTACCACATGCTCTTCCCGAACTGCACGATCAACATCGACCCGGGCCCGGGGAACATGTCCGTCGACGTCACGCGGCCCGCCGGCCCGGGGCGCTGCGCCGGCTCGACGGAGTACTTCTTCTACGAGGAGGTCTCCGAGGAGACCGGCGAGGAGATGATGGCCTTCGCCAACCAGGTGGGCACCGAGGACGCTTCGCTCGTCGCCTCCGTCCAGATCGGCCTCTCCTCCGGGATGATCCCGCACGGGCGCCTCCTGCCCTCGAGCGAGGTCCTGATCCAGCACTTCCAGCGTCTGGTTCACGACGCCCTCAGTGGCGACTGATCCCAAGCACGCGGTCCTCTTCGAGCCGCTTCAGATCGGCCCGAAGACCCTCAGGAACCGCTTCTACCAGGTGCCCCACTGCACGGGCTTCGGCGTGCAGAAGCCGGGCGGGCAGGCGCGCCACCGCTCGACCAAGGCCGAGGGTGGCTGGGCCGCCGTCAACACCGAGTACTGCGCCGTCAGCCCCGACTCGGACGAGACGCCGTTCATCTCGGCGCGGCTCTGGGACGACGGCGACCTGCGCGCGCTCTCGCTCATGTGCGACGAGGTGCACGAGCACGACGCGCTGGCAGGAGTGGAGCTGCACCACTCCGGTGTCCACTGTCCGCGCCGCGAGTGGCGGCTGCCGGCGATCGGGCCTTCGCAGCTCGCGAGCGACTACCTCCTGGTGACGCCGAAGGCGATGGAGCGCGACGACATCCGCCGCGTCCAGGAGGACTGGGCGGCCGCGGCCCGGCGCGCTCGCGAGGCGGGCTTCGACATCGTCTACGTCTACGGGGCGCACAGCTACCTGCCCATGCAGTTCCTCTCGCCGTTCTACAACCGGCGGACGGACGAGTACGGCGGCTCGCTCGAGAACCGCGCGCGCTTCTGGATGGAGCTGCTCGAGCTCACGCGCGAGGCGGTCGACGGGGAGTGCACGGTCGCCACGCGCATCTCCGTCGCCGCGTTGAGCCCGTACGGCGTCGACCTCGACGAGGGCCTCGAGTTCGTGCGCCTCGCCGACCACCTGGTCGACCTCTGGGACGTGGCGATCGGTTCGGCGACCGAATGGTCGAAGGACTCCGGCGCTTCGCGCTTCTTCAAGCAGGGCTGGCAGCTCGAGTGGACGAAGCACGTGCGTGAGGCGACCGCGAAGCCGATCGTCGGCGTCTCGCGCCTCACCGACCCGGATCAGATGGCCGAGATCGTCTCGAGCGGCGTCTGGGACGTGATCGGCGCCGCGCGGCCGTCCATCGCCGACCCCTTCCTCCCCCGCAAGATCGAGGAGGGCAGGCTCGACGAGATCCGCGAGTGCATCGGCTGCAACATCTGCATCCCGAAGTCGGATCCCGGGGGCAACATCGGCTGCACCCAGAACGCGACTGCGGGCGAGGAATTCCGTCGCGGATGGCACCCCGAGCGGTTCGAGCCTGCGGAGAACAGAGACCGCGACGTGCTCGTCGTCGGCGCCGGACCCGCCGGCATGGAGTGCGCGATCGTCCTCGGCAAGCGCGGCTTCCGGCGCGTCCACCTCGTGGATGCCGGCGAGGACATCGGCGGCATCATGCGCTGGATCCCGCAGCTCCCCGGCCGCGGAGAGTGGGCGCGTGTCCTCAACTGGCGCCGGATTCAGCTCGACAAGCTGAGGAACGTCGAGGTGCTGACCGGCGTGCGCCTCGATGCCGAGGGCGTGCGTCAGTACGGCGCCGAGCTCGTCGTCGTCGCCACCGGCGCGCACTGGGCGCCCGACGGCCTCAACCGCGAAACGCACGAGCCGATCGCGGGGGCGGATGCATCGCTCCCGCACGTGCTCACGCCCGAGCAGATCATGGTCGAAGGCAAGACGCCGCCCGGAGAGCGCGTCGTGGTCTACGACTCGGACGGCTACTTCATGGGGCCCGACCTCGCCGAGAAGCTCGCCGTCGAGGGGTTCGCGGTCGACTTCGTGACCTCGCTCGAGGACATCTCGCCCTTCTCGCACGAGACGCTCGAGCAGGTGTTCCTCAAGGAGCGGCTCCACGAGGTCGGCCTCCGCATGCACCGCACCGTCAGGCTCGACCGGATCGAGCCGGGCGGAGTCGCGTGTGTGGACGAGTTCGGCGAGCCGGTCGGCCTCGACGCCGACGCGGTCGTGCTCGTCACGCAGCGGCTCTCGGACGACGCGCTCTACCACGAGCTCCGCGCCGACGAGGAGCGGCTGGCGGCAGAGGGGATCGAGGCGGTCTACCGGATCGGCGACTGCGTGGCGCCGCAGCTCATCGCCGACGCGATCTTCGACGGGCACCGGCTCGCGCGCGAGATCGACAGCGAGAATCCAGCCGTGCCCCTGCCCTACGTGCGCGAGCGCCCGGTGATCGCCCTTGCCTGACGGGCGCCCGGAGATCCGGCGCGAGGGCGACGTCTGCATCGTCACCTTTCAGCGCGAGGAGAAGCTGAACGCGATCTCCAGCGAGGTCGAGCGCGCATTGCTCGCGGCCCTCGCGGGCGCTGAGGTGCGCGAGAGCCGTTGCGTCGTCTTCGCGGGCGGCGAGCGAGCGTTCTCGGCCGGCGCCGACCTCAAGGAGGAGCGCGACGAGAGCCCCGGCGGGATCGACGCCTACTACCGCGACACGGGCGACGTCTACGAACGCATCGCCTCGCTCCCGCAGCCGACCTTCAGCGCGATCTCCGGCTGGTGCCTGGGCGCCGGCTTCGAGCTCGCGCTCGCGACGGACTTCCGCATCGCCGACGAGACCGCCGTCTTCGGCCTTCCGGAGGTCGAGCTCGGGATCGTGCCGAGCTCGGGCGGCACCTACCGCCTCGTCAGGGCCCTGGGCCCGGCGCGGGCGAAGGAGCTCATGCTCTTGAAGCCACGCGTGGACGCCGCCGAGGCCTTCCGTCTGGGCGTCGCCACCGAGGTCGTCGCGGCCGGACAGGCGCTCGCGCGCGCTCTCGAGCTCGACGCGCCAGAAGTCGTACCGGTTCGAGCCGAGGTTGACGAGGTGGCTGCCCCCGCTCTCGGTGCTCGGGAGCGTCTTGAACTCGTCCCACCGGTCCGAGACGAACCGGCCCGGGT
>DAITAN010000238.1:0-4496 GCA_036824235.1 Gaiellaceae bacterium
CGAGCCGCTCGACGGCGCTCCGCAGCCGGTAGAGAGCGGCGGTCGCCTGCTCGTGCCGCGCGGCGGCCTCGGTGAGTCCGTCCTCGGCCTTGCGACGCTCTGCGAGGACGCCCTCGAGGCGCTCGTCGTGACGACGGCGATCCTGGGTCGCCGAGGTCATCCGCTCGTCCACCTCGGCCAGCCGGCGCTCGATCCGCTCGAGCTCGGCCGCGGCGAGCCGCGTCTTCAGGAGCTCGATCTCGCCGGCGAGCTTCTCCGCGCGCTCCGCGGCCGTCGCCTGTAGGGCCAGCGGCCGCAGGCGCTTGCGCACCTCCTCCTCCAGATCGCGCGCCCGCTCCGTCTGCGTCTCGACCCGCGCGAGCTTCAGCTCCGCCCGGTGGCGCCGGCGCTTGAACTTCCCCAGGCCCGCGGCTTCCTCGACCAGCGCGCGGCGCTCATGCGGCTTGGAGGCGAGAATCTCCTCGACCCGGCCTTGCCCGATGATCGAGTGCTTCTCGCCGGCGAGCCCGATATCCGCGAGCAGCTCGACGACATCTGTCCGGCGCACGCGGGCGCGGTTGACGAGGTACTCGCCCTCGCCGCCGCGGTGCAGCCGGCGCACGACCGAGAGCTCAGCCACGTCGAGCGGCCCGTCGCCCGCCTCGTTGTCGAAGAGCAGCTCGACTTCGCACCAGTCGGCGGCAGGCTTGTTTTTCGTGCCCGCGTAGAGCACGTCGTCGGGGCGCTCGGCGCGCAGTTCGGTGGGGCTCAGGCTCCCTGCCGCCCAGACAATCGCGTCGGCGACGTTCGACTTGCCCGACCCGTTCGGGCCGACGACCACGGCGACGCCCGGCTCGAGGCGCACCTCGACCGGGTCCGGGAATGACTTGAAGCCCCGAACTCTGACGGAACGGAGAAACAACGCGCTCGAAGTTTGACGATCCGGACGGACGGGCCGCCGACTACCCTCGCCGTGTGAGCGAGCCGATGCTTCCCTGGAACGATCCCGTGTGGCTGCTGGGCGCCAACGCGTGGGTTGCCGGAGCGCTCGAAGGGCTCGGTACGGAGCTTGCCGGGGAGATCGAGCAGCCATACGTGCGCCCGTGGTCGACGGTGCTGCGCGTTCCCACTCGCAGGGGCGACCTGTGGTTCAAGGCCTGCGGGCCCGCGCTCGCTCACGAGCCGGCCACGATCGAGATCCTCGCCCGACGTCGGCCGAACAGCCTTCCCCGCCTCCTCGCCGTCGACCGCGTTCGAGGCTGGATGCTCCAGGCGGACGGCGGCGTGCGCCTGCGCGACCTGGGCGAGCCGGCCCGCTGGATCGACGTCCTCGCTCTGTACGCCGACCTGCAGACCGAAGCCGTAGGGGTCGCCGATACGCTGCTGGCCGCGGGAGTGCCCGACAGGCGCCTCAACCGCCTTCCCGAGCTCTACGAAGGTCTTCTCCGCAGTCAGGACGGAATCGCCGGCGATGAGCTGCGGCGCCTGGTCGACCTCGGGCCCACCGTCTCGCAGCTCTGCGAGGAGCTGGCGGGCATCGGCCTGCCCGAGACCGTGCAGCACGACGACCTGCACTCGGGCAACGTCTTCGTGCAGGAGGGCGGCTATCTGTTCTTCGACTGGGGCGACGCTTGCATCGCCCACCCCTTCTTCTCGTTGCACGTCGCGATGCGCGTCCTCGCCTACGAGCTCGGCGTCGACGCGGCCTCGAACGAGCTCACGCGCTTTCGGGACGCCTACCTCGAGCCCTGGACACGGATCGCGTCCCGGGCCGAGCTTGTTCGAGCCCTACGGCCGGCGGTTGTGCTCGGCGGGCTCGCCCGCGCGATGGGCTGGCAGGCGTTCCTCGACACGCAGCCGCCCGAAACTCGGGACGAGTACGCCGACACGGTCGGCGACCGCCTCGCGGAGTTCCTGGCGGAGAGCGCCTAGGCGCCGGGCGTCCGCAGCTCGAGGCAGCTGACGCCGCTCGGATCGAGCCAGATGCGGTCGTCGGCGCGCACGATCCGCACGAGCACCGCCTCGCAGGACGCGCACCGGAAGACGGTGCCGGGCGCATGGACGTAGACGGTCAGCTCCGCCATCTCGCGCACCGCGCCGCAGCTGGCGCAGGTCGAGCGCGCGATTGTCATCTCCGCGAAGAAGATCTCCCGGAGCTCCCCGCCGAGGGCGTTCCCGTCGAGCCTGAGATCTGCGTCGTCCATTCCTACCTCCCGCTGGGCCCGAAGCGCTCGGTGCGCACTCGGCCCGCCTCGTAGCCTAGGGCGACAAGCCCGTCCGCGGCGGCCTCGACGAAGCGCGTCGGCCCGCAGACGAAGACCGACGCGGCAGGGTCCGGGCTCCCGAACACCTCGGTGAGCACGGCGCCGTCGATCCTGCGGTCGTAGCCCGTCCACCCCGGAGGCTGCTCGCGCGTCAGCGTGTAGGCGAGCCGCAGGCTCTCGTCCTCCTGGGCGAGGCGGTCGAGCTCTTCGCGGTAGATGAGGTCGCCGTACGTCCGCGCCGAGTACAGGAGCGTGGCGGGCACGTCCGTGCCGGAAGCGGCACGGTGGCGCAGCATCGCCATCAGGGGCACGACGCCCGAGCCCCCGGCCACCAGGTGGAGCGGTCCGCCGTTCGACCCGTCCCAGACGAAGTATCCGCCAATCGGCCCGCGCAGCTCGAGCTGATCGCCGGGCCGAAGGCCCTCGACCAGAAAGGACGACACCTCGCCGTCCTCGAGGTGCTCGACCGTGAGCACGACGCGGTTTCCGTCCGCGGGCGTGGCGATCGAATAGCTGCGCTGAGCCTGGTAGCCGTCCTCCGCCGTCAGACGCACGTCCACATGCTGGCCCGGCAAATGGCCTGGCCAGCCGGGGACGTCGAACACGAGGCTGACGACGCGCTCCGTCTCCGGGACGAGCTCGACGAGCTCGGCGAGCTCCCAGCGGATGGGAGCCCTTAGGGTTCCCGGCGGGATGATGACCCCCCTTCTGGGTGCGATGGGTGGTTCGAGGGAAGGACGCAGGGAGCGTTCATACCGAAGAGGTATGGGCGCGACTGAGGACGCCGCCTCGGGCCGCCCAGCGCGGCCAGAAGGGATCGCTCGTCATCCCGCCGGGAGCCCTTAATCGCCCCAGTACCGCTGCTCTCTCCACGGATCGCCGTAGAGGTGGTAGCCGAGAGCCTCCCAGAACCCGGGCTCGTCGTCGTCCATGAGCTTCAGGCCGCGGACCCACTTCGCGCTCTTCCAGAAGTAGAGGTGCGGGACGAGGAGTCGAGCGGGGCCGCCGTGCTCGGGGTCGAGCGGCTCGCCGTCGTAACCGAAGGCGACCCACGCCTTCCCGTCGGTCACGTCCTCGAGCGGCAGGTTCGTCGTGTACCCGCCGTCGGAGAACGCGGTGACGTAACCGGCGTCCGTCTCCACGTCGGCAAGCAGCGTGTCGACGGAGACGCCCTCCCAGGTCGTGTCCAGCTTCGACCACTTGGTGACGCAGTGGATGTCCACGGTGACGGTCTCGCTCGGCAGGGCGCGAAACTCGTCCCAGCTCCAGCGCGTCAGCTCTTCACCCGTGTCCGTGACGATCGAGAAGCTCCACTCCTCGAGCGTCGTGTGCGCCGTCGGGCCTGCCGAGAGGACGGGGAAGTCGTCGGTGCGGTACTGGCCGGGCGGAATGCGCCCGCCGTCGTCGTCGGCCTCACGCCGGCCGTGGAAGCCCCGTGTGATGAAGGCCACGGCCGAACCGTATCTGCGTCAGGCGCTTCGGCGCTCGACCTCGCCGCCGCGCCCGATGAGGATCGCGGACACGAGCTCCGGGCCGAAGAGACCGTGCTCGACCACGCCCGGGGTGGCGTCCAGCCAGGCCGCGAGCTCGGCCGGGTCCTCGACCGGCCCGAGGTAGTCGGCGATCAGCCCGCCGTCGGGGCTGGGCGGCACCTCGCGCAGCTCCGCCGGGGCGATCCGCGCGAGGGTCGCGGCCGCGCCGTACGCGAGGATCTCGACGGGGACCGGCGCCGAGATCGCCTCGACGACTTTGTCCGACGAGGCGATGACCACGAAGCGCTCGGCGGCCGCGGCGACGACCTTCTCCCGCGTGTGCGCCGCCCCGCCTCCCTTGACGAGCCAGCCGTCGGGAGCAACCTGGTCGGCCCCGTCCACGGCAAGGTCGAGCCGCTCCAGTGCGTCGAAGGGCTCCAGCGGGAGGCCCAGCTCGCGCGCCGCGCTCTCCGTTCGGAGCGACGTGGCGACGCAGCGGATTCTCGGCCCGCGCCGGGCGAGCGCCGTGAGGAAGTGGTCGACGGTCGTGCCGGTGCCGAGGCCGACTGCCATGCCGTCCTCGACGAGCTCGGCCGCCGCCTCCCCCACGAGCCGCTTTTCGTCCTCGAACGCCACGGCGTCAGCATCACATCCCGGCCGGATGCGGGGTCGCGCTAGGATCGGGGCCGATGGCCGACGAAATCCGCCTCGACGGTCAGGTCGCGCTCGTTACGGGCGGCGGGCGCGGCATCGGCCGCTCCGTCGCGCTCGAGCTGGCCGG
>DAITAN010000239.1:0-4494 GCA_036824235.1 Gaiellaceae bacterium
GACATGCGCGAGCGCGACGCCGAACGCCGGGTCGCCGGCGGTGAGCCGGTCGGTGACGGTCAGCGGATGGAAGCGGCCGCCGACCGAGAAGGCGTTCACGGTCACCTCGGGGCCCGGGATGAGCTCCTCGACGAGGGCGAGTCCTGTGCGCGAGACGTTGACCGCGCGGGCGATCGCCTCCTCGAGCCCGTCGCGCTCGGCGACGACGGAGAGGCCCTTCTGGCCCTGGCGGTCGACCGGCTTGACCACGCTCGGCAGCGGCAGGTCGTCGGTTGCGCTCGTCGTGAGCTCCCAGCGCGGCTGCGGCACCCCATGCTCGCCGAGCAGCTTGCGCTGCCGGTGCTTGAGGACGGCGATTGCGGCGACGTCGGGATCGAGCGGGTGCGGGAGCCCGGCGTGGGCTGCAATGCGCGCGGCGATGGCGACCGGCCAGTCGATCCCGGGCGCGATGATCCCGTTCACCTGCTCGGCACGGGCCAGCTGGCTGACGGCGGACTCGTCCTCGACCGAGACCACCGCGCGCCGGTCGGCGTACTCGAAGCCGACCGCGGCAGGATCGCGGTCGCAGGCGATGACGTAGAGCCCTCGATCCCGCGCGGCGCGGTGCAGGCCGAGCTGCGCCGGTCCCGCGCCCAGGACTAGGAGGCGCTTCCGCTCGCCGTCTGTTCCGCTCGAATGGCTGCTTCCCACCAAGGACGATTCTGCTCGTACCACGCGATGGTGCGCGCCAGTCCATCCTCGAAGGACGTGGCTGCGCGCCAGCCGAGCAGGCGCTCGGCCTTCTCGGTCGAGCCGATGTGGCGGTCGACCTGCCCCGGCCGCTCGGGCAGGTGAACCTTCAGGGACGCGGGCTTCCCGAGCTGCTCGAGGACGATGTCGGCGATCCGCGAGACCGAGATGTCCACGCCCGTGGCGACGTTCAGGACCTCGCCGGCCACGTCGCCGACGTCGGCGCACAGGACAGCGTCGATCGCCTCTGCGTGATCCTCGACGTAGAGCCAGTCGCGGGAGGCATGCCCGTCGCCGTGCACTGTGAGCGGCAGGTCGGCAAGCGCCTGCGTGATGAAGCGCGGCACGACCTTCTCCGGGTGCTGGTACGGCCCGTAGTTGTTGAACGGGCGGACGATCACGATCGGGAGCCCGTAGGTGACGTAGTAGGAGTACGCGAGCCGGTCGGCGCCGGCCTTCGTCCCCGCGTACGGCGAGCGTGGGTTGAGCGGATGGTTCTCGTCCATGGGCGCGCTCTCGGCGGTCCCGTAGACCTCGCTCGAGGAGATGAGGACGAAGCGATCGACCGGATGCTCGCGGATCGCGTCGAGGAGGATCTGCGTCCCCTCGACGTTCGTGGTCACGAACTCGCGCGCACCCTCGACGATCGACTTCTCCACGTGCGACTCCGCGGCCGCGTTGATGATCACGTCCACCTCGCGGACGATCTCGGTCATGAGCTCCCGGTTGCGGATGTCCCCATGGACGAACGAGAGCCGCTCGTGGCCCATCACGTCCGAGAGGTTGTCGACGTTGCCCGCGTATGTGAGCGCATCGAGCGAGACGACGTCGTGCGGCGTCGCCGCCAGCAGGTGCCGGACGAAGCTCGACGAGATGAAGCCGGCGCCGCCGGTCACGAGAATGCGCTTGCGGGTCAAGAGAGCTCCTGGTCGATGGTGTAGAGGGGCCGCCCCTCCACGTCACGCTGAATCCGCCCCAAGTACTCCCCGACAAGGGCGAGGATGAATCCTTGCACGGCGAGGACGCCGAGGACGAGGCCACCGAGGAAGAGGAGGCCCGGGAAGTCGCCGTTGACGACCCAGAACACGATTCCCCAGACGCCGACGGCGATCGTGAGAAACCCGCAGATGGCGCCGATGAGGACGCCCGCCCACTGGATCGGCTGCGGCCAGAAGCCGGCAAGAACGTGCAGTGCGAGGCGGATCAGCCTGAACGGCGAATAGCGTGAGCCGTCCGCGCGGGCCTGGTGTGCGAGGTCGACCTCGACCACGCTCGCGCCCGCCGAGAGCACGAGGGCCTTGGTGAACTTCTGCTTGCCGATGACGCCGAGAACCGGCTCGATCGCAGAGCGCGAGTACGCGTTGAAGGCACAGCCGAAGTCGGCGATGTCGACGCCTGTGAAGCGTCGCAGCATGCCGTTGACCATCTTGGACGGGAACGTGCGGCCCCAGGAGTCGTCGCGGCCCCGCCGCCGGCCGCTCGCGACGTCCACCCCGCCCTCGACCGCGGAGATCAGCTTCGGGAGGTCCTCGGGGACGTTCTGGAGGTCGGCGTCCATCGTCACGACGATGTCGCCACGCGCCCGCGAGAGACCGGCGTGCATGGCCGGGTGCTGGCCGAAGTTCCGCTTCAGGCGCACCGCCCGGACCGCCGGTTCGGCGGCCGCAAGGCGCTCGACGATCGCCCATGTCCCGTCCCGGGAGCCGTCGTCAACGACGATCAGCTCGTAAGGCTTCCCGAGCCCCTCGAGCGTGGCGAGAGACCGTCTACAGACCTCTTCGAGGGTGCCCTCCTCGTTGAAGACCGGGACGACCAGGCTGATGACGGGGAGAGGTGCCTCGGCCAGTCGTGGAGCGGGTTGCGCCGCCGTTTCTGCCTCGGCCATCGGCCGCAGGCTACCATCGGCACGAACTCGCTCGGCGCGATTCCGGGTACCCTTGGATCAGATGCACGCCGAGATTCAAGCGCGCGTCGAGCGCATCGCTGCGGACGACAAGCACGGAGCCAGCTGGCTCGCCAAGGAGGCGGTCGAGGCCGTCGTGGCGGCAGTGGAGCTCGACGAGGACCCGGTTGCGGTCGCCCGCGAGCTCGTACAGGCGCGGCCCACGATCGGCGCCATCGCCGGCGCGCTCGGCCGGGTGCTCGTCGCAGGACGCACGCCCGAGCAGCTCGTCGAGGAGGCACACGCCCTCATCGACTCGCGTGAGCGCGCCGCCGCGACGATCGCCGTCCTCGTCGCCCCTCAGGTCTCGGAGCGCGTCGTCATGACCCACTCGGCTTCGGCCACCGCACGCGAGGCGCTCATCCACGGCAGCCCCGCCCGGGTGGTCTGCACGGTCTCGGATCCCGTCGGCGAGGGACGCGAGTTCGCGAAAGAACTCGCGGAGGCAGGGCTCACGACCGAGGTCGTCGCCGACGAGGACGCCGGGCACGCAGTCCAGAGCGTCGGCCTACTGCTCCTCGGAGCGGACACGGTTTTCCACGACGGCTCGCTCCTGAACAAGGTGCACACGGAGCCGCTCACCAGGGCCGCCATCGAGGCCGGGGTGCCGGTGGTCGTCGCCTGCGAGGTGCTGAAGCTCGCCCCGGACGACCCGGTCGAGGCCGACGAGGACCGCGTCGACCTGACGCCTCCGGAGCAGATCACGAGTTACGTGACGGAGGAAGGCATCTTCGAGCCGGACGAGATCGCCGCGCTCGTCGACCGCACGCCGTTCCTCGCCGAGGGCTACGAGCTCCTCAAGCGGCCGACGCCGGCCAATAGCTAGTCCCAGCCGTCGGCGCGGTCGAGGTCGCGCAGGCTGTAACCGAAGCGCCTCGTGCGGCGCTCGTAGCGCGCCGTGAGCAGCGGGAAGTACGCGCGCCAGAAGAGGCCGCTCTTCGCCAGAGCGCGCCAGCGCTCGAAGTAGCGCTGATTCGGGCCCGGGTCGAGGTCGGCGGACGGCGGCTCGCCCTCGAGGCCAAGGAAGCCGTGCACGCCCGCGAGCGCGGCCGCCGGGTCGCGCACGAGGTCCTCGTAGAGCAGCACGTGAACGCGCTCGAGGTGCGGACGGTCGGCCTCGAAGAGCTCGTGGCAGTGGAGCCAGTGCTCGACGAGCCGGTCGTAGCGCCGCGTCTGGCGCCACTTCGCCGTGGCGAGCGAGACCGCCACCGGGTGGCGGGCGAGGACGACGAAGGACGCCTCCGGAAAGAGCGCCTGGAGGAAGCGGGTCTTGAGCAGATTGGGAGGCGACTTCTCGACGAGGAGCGGCCTGGCGAGATCCCAGTGCGGCGACCACCCCTCGAAGAGGCGCTCACGGCTCCCCGCGCCCACGAGCGGCGAGCTCTCGGTGAGGTGCGCACGCTCGTCGAAGCCGAAGCGCCCTGGCCCGCCGTACACCTTCGCGGGCGGGTAGACCTGCTGGAGGTGCTGCCCCTCGTCCTCGGGAGCGCCGGTGTCGGCGAAGCCGCTGACCTCGGGATGGCCGCCGAGGATGCGCGCCAGCAGCGTCGTCCCGCTCCGGTGCAGGCCGCAGACGAAGACCAGGCGGTGCGGCCCGTCACTCACGCCGCAATATCGTAGTGACGCTGGGGACGGCGGCCTCGTAACTAGAATTGCCCGCCGTGGCCGCCCGCCCTCTCCGTGTGCTCGGGATCGGCAACGTCCGCTCGATCCACCTCCTCCGCTGGGCCCGGACGGTCTCCGCAGCGGGTCACGACGTGCACCTCGCGAGCGACCGCGAGCCGCGCGAGGACGACCCGCCGACGAACTTCCACGCGATCCGG
>DAITAN010000240.1:0-4439 GCA_036824235.1 Gaiellaceae bacterium
TCGATCTCGCGCCTGGCCTGCTCCTCGTCCGGCGCGTCGGTCCGCTCGACGTCGAGCTCCCGGTCGCCGACCGGGCGCACGGCAAAGCCGGAGCGCGCGTAGTGCACGCTCAGCTCCTCGCGAAGCGAGGGGTCTGAGATTCGGATTCGTACTGGCCGCAGTTCGCTGTATTCATCGGCCGCGGGCGGCCTCCAGACCACCCCCGACCGGGGGCTTTCCCTAGATGACCTGAAAGAGCAGGAGGAAGACCACGGCCCAGACTGCGACGCCCAGCACGACGGCAAGCGCGGTGCCTCGGAAGAACCGCATGAATTCGCGCGGCCGCTCTCCGCGCAGGTCGTCGTCGCATTCCCAGTCGGCGTCCTCCCCGGCCCACGGGTCGTCGGCCTCCGTCTTGCGGGGATCCCGGGTGCTCGGCGGGTCAGCCGCGAACGGGCGCGGCCGCCTGAGTGGATTGAGCTGCATCGCGTTCTCCGAACCGCAGAGAGACGCATCCCCTGACGCCGAGAGGGCGTTGTCCCAGGTCAAGAGTACTCCCAAGCAGGGATTTTGCAAGCCGTCAGGGCGGGCGGGACCAAGTAGCCGCCCGCCCCAACGCTTGGTTCAGCTCAGCGCAGGCACCACGACTTCGCAGAAGTCGTCCGTGCGACCTGTCGATCCCTTGACCTGCTCGAAGGAGATCTCGGTGTCGTCGGAGGGATCGCTCGGCGTGCCGCCGTGATCGACGACCACCTCGAAGCGAACCTGCCCCGGATTCCTGCCGATCGCCTTGCCGTCCGAGTTGTAGATCACGGCGTTGCCGGTCGAGAGGATGAGGATCGTGAGCGTGCCGTCGCCGTTGTCCGTCACGCGCAGATCCTTGTCGATCAGGTTGACCTTGCTCACGACGAACTTGCTGTTGTCCACGTTCGTGAACGTTTCCGTGATCCGGAGGCGGTTCGCGAAGTAGATGAGTCCGTCGCGCCCGCGCGGCCTGATCGTGGTGGTCCCGTCGACGACCAGGTGGCTCTCTACCACCATGTCCGTGTCACAGAAGGCGTCGATCTCGTTGAAGAACTCCTCGTGGACGGTCTCCTTGATCACGCGCCCCGGCTCGGCCAGCGCGGGCACGGCACCTACGACCGTTGCCAACAAAGCTGCTGCCAACAGAACTCGCCGCATCTCTCCTACCTCCTCCCCCCGCAACGGTTACAAAAGGCCGCCCCTTCATCGCGGGGGGATCGGCCACCAGGCGAGATGATTCTGGCATCCCTCGATTCGTAGTTCAAGCGCGGGGCAACGACCGCGCCGACGCCATCTCCGCCCGGCGGAGTAGTGGGTCTTAGCCACGCCGATCTTCGCGCCCTTCCAGTAGAAGGTTGCAGTAGAAGAACGAGGCGATCCCGCGTGGTTGAGCGGGAGCGGCTAGAAGAGCTGGTTCTCGCCCGCGAAGATCGCCGAGACGGACTCGTCCGAGAAGACGTTCTCGATCGTCTCGGCAAGAAGACCCGCGACCGGGAGCACCGTCAGGTTGTCGGGCCGGCGGATCTCGTCGAGCGGGACGGTGTCCGTGACCGCGAGCCCGGTGAGCTCGCTCTCGGCCATCTTCTCGAGCGCGTCGTTCGGGAACAGGCCGTGCGTGGCGCACGCATAGACCTTCGTGGCCCCGGCGGCAAGGAGCGCCTGCGCTCCTGCGACGAGCGTCCCGCCCGTGACGATGATGTCGTCGCTCATGATCGCCACCTTGCCCTGCACGTCGCCGACGACCTCGGTCACGGAGGCGACGTCGTGCGCCGGGCGCTGCTTGTTCATGAGGGCGAAGTCCGCGTCGAGCATCTGGGCGAACTTGGTCGCCATCTTCGCACGGCCGGGGTCCGGCGAGACCGCGACAACGCCGGCCCCGTGCAGGCCGAGCGTCTCGCGGTAGTAGCGCGCGAAGAGCGGGAGCGCGGTCATGTGGTCGACCGGGATCCGGAAGAAGCCCTGGATCTGGCCGGCGTGGAGATCCATCGTGAGAACGCGGTCGACGCCGGCCGCGTCGAGGATGTCGGCGAGCAGCTTCGCGGTGATCGGCTCGCGCGGCGAGGACTTCTTGTCCTGGCGCGAGTACGGGAACCACGGCATGACCGCCGTGATGCGGTTGGCGGAGGCCAGCTTCGCGCCCTGGATCATGATCAGGAGCTCGAGCAGGTGGTCGTTCGTGAGCTTCCCGTGGCAGGCCTGGACGAGGAAGACGTCCGCGCCGCGGATCGACTCGCGGTAGCGGCAATAGGTCTCTCCGTTCGCAAAGGTCTTGAGCTTGACGTCGCCGAGCTCGATGTTGAGCTGGTCGGCGATCTTCTGGGCCAGCACCGGGTGCGACCGGCCGGAGAAGAGCATCAGCTTCCCGGAGGGGCCGCGCTCGATCCAGCGACCACGCTCACCGTGCGGTTGAGGCGTGTGCTCGGGCGTCACAGCGAGGCCCGGCAGCGACAGCTCAGTCGTTCCGCTTTCCACGCAGGTAGCCCTCCTTCGTTACCTGTCGCGCCCGCGCGATGGCGAGCGAGTCCGGCGGCACGTCTTCGGTGATGTACGAGCCGCCGCCGATCCATGCGTCGTCTCCGATCGTCACAGGAGCCTCGAATCCATTGTGAATGCCGGTCCTGACGTTCCTGCCGATCGTCGTGCGGCCCTTCTCACGACCGGGCTCGTGCGGGAAGTTCGCCGTGATCGTGCCGGCGCCCACGTTCGTGCCCTCGCCCACCTCGGCATCGCCCAGGTAACTGAGGTGGGGCACCTTCGCGCCCTCGCCGATGTGCGCTTTCTTGAGCTCCACGAACGTTCCGGCCTTGGCCCGAGCGGCCAGCACCGTTCCCGGGCGAAGGTAACAGAACGGCCCCACGAGCGAGTCCTCTCCGATCTCGGCGTCGTCGACGACCGCGTGCGGCCCGACCTCTGCGCCGCGGCGGACGACCGTGCGCCCGCGGAGGACGGTGAACGGGTGGATGACAGCGTCCGGCTCGATGGAGACGTCGGGCTCGATCCAGGTCGTGGCCGGGTCGACGATCGTGACACCGGCCTCCAGGTGCGAGGCGACAATTTGATCGCGAAGCCGCGCGCCGGCGGCAGCGAGATCGGCCCGGGTGTTCACGCCTTCGCCAACACGGGGATCCTCCGCACCGTACACGGCGACGACGCGCCCGTCATCCACCAGGTGTCGTATGGCGTCGGTCAGATAGAGCTCACCCTGCGCGTTGTCGGTGTCGAGCCGGGCGACCGCGTCCCAGAGCGCATCGGCGTCGACGACGTAGACCGAGGAGTTGACCTCGCGGACGGCCAGCTGCTCCAGCGTGGCGTCGCCCGCCTCGACGATCGCGACCAGCCGTCCGTCATCGCCGCGCAGGACGCGGCCGTACGAGCCGGGGTCTTCGGGCTCGAAGGAGAGGACGGTGGCGGCTGCGCCGTCGGCCCTGTGCGTCTCGAGCAGACCGGCGAGCGCCGCCGCGGACAGCAGCGGAGCGTCTCCGGCGAGGATGAGGACGTCGCCCTCGAAGCCCTCGAGCGCCGGGTGGGCCGCTGCCGCTGCGTCTCCCGTGCCGCGCGGTTCTTCCTGGACGGCGAGCACCGCGCCCGCAGGCAGGGTGCCCTCGAGCTCGGCCACCGTCCCGGGCGAGGTCACGACGACGAGCGGGTTCGGATCGAGCCCGTCCGCGGCCGCGATGACCCAGTCCACGAGACGGCGACCGAGCAGCTCGTGCAGGTGCTTCGGGCGCTTCGACCGCATGCGCGTGCCCAGCCCGGCGGCCATCACCACCGCTGCGATGGGGGTGCGAGTCACGAGGGCGTCATGGCTGGGGCGGGAGGATTCGAACCTCCGGTCACGGGACCAAAACCCGCTGCCTTACCACTTGGCTACGCCCCACTGAAAGCGAGTATACGGCCGCCTACCGGCGGTCCATCAGCAAGATCACGAGGAGGATCCCCGCCATCGCGACCAGGGCAAGGATCGCCAGGAAGCGGAAGACCTCCCAGAGGACCGGGACGATAACGGCGATCAGCTGCGAGGCCGCCGCGATCCACATGATCTCCCGGAGCAGGTGGAAGCGGATCTCCCGCCCGACGAAGATGTAGAGAACCGTCGTCGCCGCAGCGACGGCGAGGACGATGAACCAGCCGACGCCTCCGAGCAGGACGGCGAGGCTCTCGACGAGGCCGATGAAGAGCGCGAGCCGGAGTCGACGCGCCTGGAGCCAGATGCCCCAGTTGCTCTCGCCGGCCTCGATAACAGGGCTTGTCGTCACTTGCTGCGACGTTACCAAACGGGTGGGACCACCCAAATGCGCGCCCGCCGCCCGATTCCTCGCGCGGCTGCGCGTGCGTCGTCACGACCCTGGAAGAGGCCGTAAACCGTCGGGCCGGCGCCGCTGAGATCGGCCCGAAACGCGCCCGCCGAGCGCAGCTCGCCGGCGAGTGGCGTGCCG
>DAITAN010000014.1:0-15816 GCA_036824235.1 Gaiellaceae bacterium
TCCTGCAATCCCAGCCACGCTGGGCGAGCGTCACTACTCGATGGCCGGCGCCGGCGGCGCGGCCGCGACCACGGTCTCCACGGGCCAGCGCGTCGCGACCGAGTTCGACCGCGTGGGCCGCAACGACCCGTGTCCGTGCGGCTCGGGCAAGAAGTTCAAGAAGTGCCACGGCGCGTAGCCGTCGGCCCCGCCCGCCCACTCGTCACTCTCTCGGCACGTTGCGTCACCCACGGGTGCGCTTTTCCTCGCTAGCGTCCAAAGTGGGTGGTGGCCCGGGGTGGCCCCTCGGGACAGGGACCCAAGGACCGGTCGAAGCCGTTCGGCCCGGGCGCTACCATCCATGCATGGCCGAGAGGAGCGCGGTAGAGCGAGAGCTCACAGAGATTGGGACTCAGTTGACCTGGGTCCGTGATTACCTTTGACCCGGAGGGTCTGAAGACGCGGCTCGCCGAGCTCGAGGAGGCCATGGGCGCCCCGGGGTTCTGGGACGACCAGCGGGGAGCAGCCCGCATCTCCGCCGAGCACGCGCGGCTTGCACGCCGCCTGGAGCGCTACGAGCAGCTCAGCCGGGAGGCCGAGGACCTCGGCGAGCTCGTGACGCTGGTCTCCGACGACGGCGAGCTCGACGAGGTCGAGCAGAGCACCGCCGCCCTGCGCGGCCAGCTCGACCGCCTGCAGGAGGAGTCGCTCTTCAGCGGCGAGTACGACGCCGGCGGGGCGGTCGTCTCCATCCACGGGGGCACGGGCGGCACCGACGCGCAGGACTGGGCAGAGATCCTCCTGCGCATGTATCTCCGCTGGGCGGCGGTGCGCGGGTTCAAGACCGAGCTCGTCGAGGAGTCCCCGGGGGAGGAGGCCGGGCTCAAGTCGGCCACCTTCACCGTCGAGGGCGAGAACGCCTACGGAACGCTCAAGGCCGAGCGGGGCGTCCACCGGCTCGTCCGCCTGTCGCCCTTCGATCAGGCACACCGTCGCCACACCTCCTTCGCGCAGGTGATCGTGAGCCCGCTCGTCGACGACGACGTCGACCTCGAGATCGACGAGTCCGACCTGCGAATCGACACGTACCGCGCGAGCGGCGCCGGCGGCCAGCACGTGAACAAGACGGATTCGGCCGTCCGCATCACGCACGTCCCGACGGGGATCGTCGTGCAGTGCCAGAACGAGCGCTCGCAGCTCTCGAACCGCCAGACGGCCATGCGGATCCTGCGCAGCCGCCTCGCCGAGCACGAGCTCGAGCGCCGCGAGGCAGAGCTTGCCCAGGAACGCGGGGAGGTGCTGGACACGGGCTTCGGAAGCCAGATCCGCAGCTACGTGCTCCACCCGTACCAGCTCGTGAAGGATCACCGGACGGACGTCGAAGAAGGGAACGCCCAAGCCGTTCTCGACGGGGATCTCGACCGTTTCATACGCGCGTACCTTCTTGCCCACGCCACTGGAGCTGTTGCCTGATGTGCTGTCCGCCGCCCGCCTGTTTCGCTAGACTCGGTTCCTTGCAGAGACCCGACCGGTGCGCCCTCGGGACGGGCGACCACGTGTAGACCGGTGCAGGAAGCCGACCTTAGAGAGCAACTCCAACAGCCTGAAGCGCCTGCCGCCGAACTGAACGGCGACCCGGCCGAGGCTGCCCCGGCCGTCCTCCCGGACGAGGCGTCCCCGCCACCTTCCGGGACGCCGATGATCGTGTTCGAGAGCGTCACGAAGATCTACGACCCGAACGTCGTCGCCCTGCGCGACACGAGCTTCGTGATCGAGAAGGGCGAGTTCGTCTTCCTCGTCGGCCCGTCGGGCTCCGGGAAGTCGACGATCATGCGCCTGCTCCTCAAGGAGCTCGACCCGACGCGTGGGCGGATCCTCGTCGGCGGCCGCGAGCTGGCCCGCTTGAAGGGCTCCAAGGTGCCGATGCTCCGCCGCAACCTCGGCTGCGTCTTCCAGGACTTCAAGCTCCTCACCGACCGCACGGCGTACGAGAACGTCGCCTACGCGCTGAAGGTGCAGGGTGACTCGAAGTCCCAGATCCGGGGCAAGGTGCCGGAGATCATGGCCCTCGTCGGCCTCGGGGCGAAGATGAACAACTATCCGCACGAGCTGTCCGGTGGCGAGCAGCAGCGGGTCTCGATCGCGCGCGCGTTCGTCAACCACCCGCCGCTCCTCATCTGCGACGAGCCGACGGGGAACCTCGACCCCGACACCTCCGTGGGGATCATGCAGCTCCTGTACCGCATCAACCGCACGGGAACCACGGTGGTCATGGCCACGCACGACCGCGAGATGGTCGACAAGATGCGCAAGCGTGTCATCGCCCTCGAGGACGGCGTCGTCATGCGCGACGAGCGACGCGGCGGGTACGGCTAAGCCAACGAATGCGCGCCCGACTCTTCTTCACTGAGGCCTTCCGCTCGATCGCCGCGAACCTCTCCACCTCGGTAGCGGCGGTGATGACCGTCCTGATCGGGATGTTCCTTCTGGGGCTCTTCATCGCCCTCGGCACCTGGGTGATCTCCTGGACGGACCACGTCAAGAAGGACCTCGTCGTCAACGTGTACTTCTGCACCAACCTCACGTGCGGCCAGGAGGCGACTCAGCAGCAGATCGAGTCCGTTCGCGCCGGTCTCGCCAACAACCCTGAGGTCGACTCGATCGAGTTCATCTCGAAGGAGAAGGCGCTCGAGGAGATGGAGGAGCGCTTCCCCGACATCGCGGGCAACCTGGCGCGGAACCCGCTGCCGCCCGCCTACAAGGTCATTCCGAAGGACGCGGATACGGTGAAGGCGATCGCCGGCACCCTCGACCCACCACCGCAGGGCGTCGAGAAGGTGATGTACGGCGAAAAGAAAGCGGAGCGGGTGCTCCAGGTGGCGACGATCATCGGCGGGATCTTCCTCATCGGGAGCATCATCCTCCTGATCGCCTCGACCATCCTGATCGCCAACACGATTCGCCTCTCGATCTTCTCGCGGCGGCGCGAGATCGAGGTGATGAAGCTCGTCGGCGCCACGAACTGGTTCGTGCGCGCCCCGTTCATGCTCGAGGGCATCCTCTGCGGCCTGGCCGGATCACTCCTCGCGGTCGTCCTGCTCCTGATGGCCAAGGAGCTCGCGCTCCCCGGCATCATGGGGCGAGTCGAAAGCCCGGACGACATCAACGCGTGGAGCTTCCCGGCCGTGGCCCTCATCCTCGTCGTAGTGAGCCTGCTCGTGGGAGCCGCGGGCTCGGGCATCACGCTGCGGCGATTCCTGCGGATCTGACGGCGGTGCTGGCGGTCGGCCCGGCACGGCGGACGGTGGGGGGCCCGTGAGGCGGGCGGCCGGCTATCTAGCTGCGACTGTTGTCGTCCTCGCAGCCTTTGTCCTCGGCTTCTTCCTCACGCAGTCCGAGCAGGAGGCGAGCCAGGCCGCGGCTCAGCGCCCCGCCGACCCGTCGATCCGGCTGATCGACGAGGTGCGCGAGGAGCTGAACGCCGCCTACTACCGCTGGATTCATCCCGACGTGCTGGCGCGCACGTCCGTCGACGGCATCCTCGAAGGGCTGGAGGACCCCCACACCGAGGTGCTCACGGCCGCCGAGTTCGAGAGCCTGCGCGACCGGACGGACGGGACGTACTCGGGCATCGGCCTCACCGTCGGGCCGGCGCGCGACGGGCTCGTGGTCACGTCGGCCTATCCCGGGCCGGCGAAGTCGGCCGGGATCGAGCCCGGAGACGTGATCGTCCGCATCGACGGGGCCGCCCTCGCCGACATGTCCTTCGAGAGCGCGCTGACGTTGATCAAGGGGCACCCGGGATCGGTGGTGCGACTACGCGTTCGTCGCCCGCCCCGCAAGGAGGCTTTCGATGTCGAGGTCGTGCGCCATGAGATCGCGGTGCCGCCCATCAGCGCGCGCCTCGTGCGGGTGAAGAAGCAGAAGATCGCCTACATCCGCATCTTCACGTTCTCGGCCGACGCGGCCGAGCAGGTGACCGCCACCACCTCGCGCCTCGTGGCGAAGGGCGCGACCGGCGCGATCATCGACCTCCGGGAGAACCCGGGCGGATTGCTCTCGCAGGCGGTCGACGTCGCATCGGTCTTCATCGCCGACGGCATCGTCTGCCGCACCTCGGGCCTGCACGAAGAGGAGCACACATACCGCGTCACGGGCTTTCCCACGCATCCGAAGCTGCCGCTCGTCGTGCTCGTGAACGGCGGGAGCGCGAGCGCCGCCGAGATCGTGGCCGGCGCCCTTCTCGACCAGGACCGCGCGACGCTCGTCGGACAGCGCACGTTCGGCAAGGCCTCTGTGCAGACCGTCGCGCCGCTCCTGAACGGCGGCGCGCTCAAGCTAACGACCGCGAAGTACGTCACGCCGGCCGGCGCGGACATCACCGGCGAGGGGCTCCACCCCTCGGTGGAGGCTGTCGACGACCCGCTCACGGCCCAGCGCGACGAGGCGATTCTGATCGCCCGCCGGACGATCCTCCAGGTCCTCCGCGGGGACTAGTGGCCGCCGAGCTGCTCGTCTGTGAGCTTGCGCGCCGGGGCAAGCTCCTCACCGGCGAGCCGTATTTCGAAGGCGGGGTCCCGGTCATCGTCGACCGCAAGGGCGCCGGGGACGTGTCCCCGGGCGACCTGGCCGTGGTGCGCCTCGGTCGCGGACGCGCCCGCATCGACCGGGTCCTGGGGCCGGCGAGAAGCATCGAGGCCGTTCTCGAAGGTCTCCTCTGGCACCTGGGCGTGCGCAGGCCGCATGCGCCCGTGCCGTCCCCGCCTCCCGACGACGAGCCTGACCGCGTCGACCTCCGCGACCTCTTCGCGTTCACGATCGACCCCGACGAGGCGAAGGACTTCGACGACGCGCTCAGCCTGCGGCGCGATGAGGACGGCGTCCGCGCCTGGGTGCACATCGCCGACGTGTCGGCGTACATCCCGGCCGGCTCGCCGCTCGACCACGATGCGGCCGAGCGCGGCTTCTCCGTCTACGTCCCGGGTCGTGTGGAGGCCATGCTGCCGGAGGATCTTTCGAACGACGCCTGCAGCCTGCGCCCGCACGTCGAGCGGCGCTGCGTCACCGTCGAGATCCCCTTCGACCGGGACCTCGCGCCGCGCGAGGCCCGCTTCTACCGCAGCCGAATCGTCAGCCGCGAGCGCCTGACCTACGGGCACGCCCAGGCCGTCCTCGCGGGCCAGGAGCGCGCCAGCGACGACCTGACCGAGTCCCTGCGGCTCGCCGAGGAGGTGACTACCGCACTCCGCAAGCGGCGCTACGACCGCGGTGCGTTGCGCATCGAGACGGGCGAGACAGCCTTCGCCTTCGACGGCGAGGGAGGGGTGGAGCGCGCGTGGATCGAAACGGAGCCGCTCGCGCACATGCTCGTCGAGGAGCTGATGATCGTGGCCAACGAAGCGGTCGCGGAGCTCCTCGCCGGGCGCGGTCGCGAGGCCGTCTACCGCGTCCACGAACGTCCCGACCCGCAATCGGTGGAGCTGCTGCTGGCGAAGCTCTCCGACCTCGAGGTGCCCACCCCGTCCGCGCCCGACCATCTCACCCCGGCCGCCGCCGCGACGCTCGCGGCCCGCGTGAGCACCACGGTCACGCGCTACGTCGAGCAGACGGGGCGGGGGAAGGAGGCGTACCCGCCGCTCGTCCTGCGGGCGCTCAAGCAGGCGCGGTACGACCCGCGCAACCTCGGCCACTCGGGCCTGGCGAGCCGGGCGTACTGCCATTTCACCTCACCGATCCGCCGCTATCCGGATCTCCTCTGCCACCGCGCGCTACTGCGCGAGCTGGGCGTGCTCGACGTGGAGCTTCCCGACGACCTCTCGGAGGTCTCCGAATGGACGTCCGTGCGCGAGCGCGACGCCGCGCAGGCCGAGTACAGGGCGGACGAGCTCTGTCTCGCGTGGCTCCTCGAGCGCCGCCTCTTCGATGACGGCTGGGAGGCGACCTTCGAGGGCGAGATCGTCGGCGCCATCGGCTCCGGCATCTTCGTGCGCTTCGACGGCGTCTTCGAGGGCTACGTGCCGGCGCGCCGCCTGCCCGGCGACTACTTCGAGCTGAATCCACTCGGAACCGCTCTCGTCGGACGACGCGGAGGCTTCTCCTACCGCCTCGGCGACCCCATCGAGGTACGGGTGGCGGACATCCGGAGGTGGGAGGGGAAAGTCGAGCTCGCGCCCGCGTGAGCGAGTCAGAAATATTTGCCGCTCTTTGCGGAGAAAGCCTCCGCGGATCACTTGCGCAGGGTGGCCGGTCCCTTTAGGTTGCCGCTTGCGCCGAGCACGGAGCGCGAGTAGGACGAAGCCTCACCGGTAGGCACAACGCGGAAGCGGAAGGTCCGTCGGTGAGGGGAACGAAAGCGCAACCGGCTCGGCGAATTTTTTTGGTCCAATGCAGGGTATGGCCGCCGGGACCAAGCTCATCGCAGAGAACCGTCGTGCTCGCCACGACTACCACCTCCTCGACCGCTACGAGGCCGGCCTCGCGCTGACCGGCACCGAGGTCAAGTCGCTGCGCAACGGGAAGGTCACCATCCAGCGAGCGTTCGGGGACATTCGCGACGGCGAGCTGTACCTCGTCGGCGCGCACATCGACGAGTACACGCAGGGCAACATCGCGAACCACGATCCCGACCGCGAGCGCAAGCTGCTCCTGCACCGGCGGGAGATCGACCAGCTCCTCGGCAAGATGCAGGAGAAGGGCCTGACCCTGGTTCCGACGAAGATCTACTGGAAGGACGGGCGCGCCAAGGTCGAGCTCGCCCTCGCGCGCGGGAAGGACGTGCGTGACAAGCGGCGCACGATCGCCGACCGCGACGCGCAGCGCCAGATCGAGCGCGCGCTCAAGGCTCGCTCGCGGTAGCCCAGCTGCGCCAGAGCACGACGGCGTGGACGATCGCCGCGGCCGCCAGGAACGCCACCACCGACCAGAGGCCGATCAGCCCATGGGTATCGAGGTCGGTGTCGGCGAAGAGGAGCCAGGCCGCCAGCACCGCCGCGGCGATCGTGCTCCCCACCGCCGCCGCGAAGGTGACCGCCCGTTCCGCCGGCGACCCCGCGAGTGCCCACTCGAGGATCGCGAAGGCCACGAGCGCGGCCCCGAGGAGCTGCGCGTAGAACGGCGGCTCCGGCACGGGGAGGCCGAGGAACTCGTAAAGACGATCCCAGGTGGCCGCGAGCAGGAAGACCGCGAGAGCCGCGTTCGAGACCGCGTCCACGCGCAGCACGAGAGCCTGGCTGAGCCGGAGATCCCGCATCCCGCGGCTATACTTTCAATCTCTGGGGGCGATCCGGTTTCGACGGGGTCGGTTCTCCGGAAGAGCTGCAAGCCGAGGTCCCCGGTAGGCCTCGTAAAACAACCGGGAACAACGTAAGTGCGGATCGCAACGAACTCGCACTGGCCGCCTAATTAGGTGACCCGTCGGCTCCGGTCTCGGCCCGTGGATCGGAAACCCGGCGTCAGAAAACGGGCTCGCCGCCGAAGGAGCGCTGATCGCCGGAGGCGGGACTCTTCAGGATCGGCTAGCCAAGCGGTAGGTTCGCCGGCCCACCGGCCGCGGGGCGAAATTCAAGGGCAGGCTGTGCTTGGAGAGGCTCTTCACGGTGCGGCTTCGGACGCGGGTTCGATTCCCGCCGCCTCCACTGAGGAAAACCCCGCAGATCGCGGGGTTTTCCTGTGGGCCCGTGCCTTGAGGGCGCCGGCATGGGCGACATGGGAGTGTCTTGACCCATCGATGAGCAAGGGGGTTGCCGTATGACCGAGCATGCGGTGGTGATCGCCGGAGGGGGTCCGGCAGGGCTGATGCTGGCGGGCGAGTTGGCGTTGGCGGGCGTGAATGTCGCGATTATCGAGCGGCGCCCCAGCCAGGACCTTCCCGGCTCGCGCGCGGGTGGCCTGCACTCACGCACCATCGAGATCCTCGATCAGCGCGGAATCGCCGATCGGTTCCTGTCGGAGGGACAGGTGGTCAACGTCGGGCAGTTCTCCGGGGTCCCTCTGGACATCAGCGACTTTCCCACCCGCCATCCCTACTCGCTCGGGCTCTGGCAGAAACACATCGAGCGCATTCTGGCCGGCTGGGTCGGCGAGCTACCGGTGACTTTCTATCGCGGACGTGAGGTGACTGGCTTCGCGCAGGACGAAACCGGCGTCGACGTCGACGTGTCCGACGGCAAGTCGCTGCGGGCGCAATATCTCATTGGCTGCGACGGAGGACGCAGTCTGGTCCGTAAGACAGCCGGCATCGAGTTTCCGGGGTGGGATCCGACAACGAGCAGCCTGATCGCCACGGTCGAACTGGCCGAGCCGCCGGAGGAATGGGGCATCCACCACGACGCCGTCGGCATGCATGCCCTCGGCAGGGTGGAGTACGAGATCCGCGACGGCGAGATCGTCTATGCGGATAGCGGGCCGGTAGGGGTCATGCTGACCGAAGCGCACGTCGGACATACGAGCGAACCCACCCTGCGTGATCTCAGCGAGGCGCTCATCCGCGTCTACGGGACCGACTACGGGATCCATAGTCCCACCTGGATCTCCAGGTTCACCGATATGACCCGGCAGGCTGCGACCTACCGCGAGAGACGGGTCCTGCTGGCCGGCGACGCCGCACACGTGCATTCCCCGGATGGTGCACAGGGCCTCCAGACCGCAGTGCAGGATGCGATGAACCTGGGATGGAAGCTGGCCCAGGTGGTCAACCGGACAGCCCCGGAAAGCCTCCTTGATACCTACCACGCCGAGCGTCACCCGGTCGCCGCCCGCGTCCTGCGCACCACGATGGCGCACGTCGCGCTTCGCCGGCCGGACGAACGCACGGAGGCCTTGCGCGACACCATTGCCGAGCTCCTCATGGGGGACGAGTCGCGCAGACGCTTCGCCGCGAGGATGTTCGGTCTGGACATTCATTACGACCTCGGCGAGGGACACCCGCTGCTCGGACGCCGCATGCCTGATCTCGACCTGGTCACCGCCGACGGCCAACTGCGCGTCTTCACCCTGCTGCACGATGCGCGGCCGGTGCTCCTCAACCTCGGCGAGCCCGGCGGCTTCGACATCACGCCGTGGGCAGACCGGGTTCAGTTGGTCGACGCCGAGTACGTTGACACGTGGGAGCTTCCGGTGCTCGGTGCGGTTGCAGCTCCCACCGCAGTGTTGATTCGGCCAGACGGATATGTCGCCTGGGTAGGAGACGGAGCCCACGTGGGGCTCCCTGAGGCTCTCACCACCTGGTTCGGACCGCCTACCGCGGCGTAGCTCGTCGGCGCGCCTCGGCGTTCGCGGCGCCTGATCGGCCGGCCGTCCGATAGAACACGGAGCGTGACAATCAGCAGGGCGGTGCCAAACATTCAGGCGGAGCGGCCTGCCGAGACGCGCGATTTCTTCGTGGACCTGCTCGGCTTCGAGGTGGCGATGGACCTGGGCTGGATCGTGACCGTCGCGTCACCGACCAACCCCGCCGTTCAGGTGACCATCATCGGCAACGACGACATGGCCGCCCCCGGCATCTCGGTCGGGGTGGAAGACGTCGATGCCGTGCACGCCAAGGCCCTGGAGCACGGCTTCGAGATCGTCTACCCCCTCCGCGACGAGGAGTGGGGAGTCCGGCGCTTCATGCTCCGTGAGCCGAGCGGCACGGTCGTCAACGTCGTCTCCCACCGCTCCGACTGAACGTCTCACCGGGCCCTGGTGGCGCGTTCGAGCACCCGCCCGACCCGTGGCATGTGCGGGGAGCGCCACACGTGTCGCTCCTCGAAGGGCCAGGCGTAGGTCGGGTTGCCGTCGCGAACCAGCTCGAGCAGGCGTGGCTCGCCGAGCTCCACGGCGGACCAGTCATACATGCGTTGCAACCGCGGGACGATCACCGCGTAGTCGAGCAGCCGGCCGAGACGCTGCTCCTCGGCGACATAGCGCTCCACGTCCAGCGCCAACGGATAGCGATTGGGGAGCACGCGGCGGAGTGAGAGAAAGACGCCGGCCATCCCGAGCCGGGGGTCGCCGAGCACGTGGGCGAGCGGAGCGAACCGCCCCAGGGCGAGGCGCGGCGCTCCGACGAGTGCGTGCGCGTAGAGCACACGGACCAGCGCGACGTTCATGAAGAAGCGCTCCGGCGGGCTCTCTGCTCTCGCGAGGTCGCGGTGCTCCAGGTACGCGTCCACGATGCTCGCGTTATGAGCTCGGTACCAGTTCCGCCCCGTCGGGTTCGCGATGAACTCCAGCCACAGGCGCACGGGCCGCGACGACGGCTCTCCGGCCAGGCCGCCGACGAGTGCGACGGATTCGCATCCGTCCCGCAGCAGTCGCTCGTTGACCGCCCGCCACCACACGCTGCCGGGCGGCGACGCGTCGAGCGGATTGAGCACGCCGCGGTTCACCTGCCAGCGCATGAACGACAACGCCGCCCGTCGGAACGGCAGGTGCCGCGGGGCGCGGCCAGTCGGCCCGTGATATGTCCGCACGATCAAGGCAAGACGCGCTGCGGGATCGTCGCGCGCGGCCGCGACCTGCGCCTCAGCCGAGGCGAGTGCGGCGCCTGCGTGCTGGCTCATCGCCGAGTAGTGATAGCGAATGCAGCGACAATCGCGTCGACCCGAACGCGGGATCGGGTTCCTGCTCGCTGAGGAGGCCTGCCATACGGACGCGTCCGTTCGACCTTCGGACGCGGGTTCGATTCCCGCTGCGTTGGCGGGCTCGGCTGCGCCCGCACCCAGGCGACAGCACGCTCGCGCAGGCGACGCCTCCGAGCGGGAGGGTGGTAGATGGCAAGATCTCCTGAGAAACGAAGTCCAACAGGCTCTAGGGGAGCGGTGTGCTAGCGGTACGGCTGCACGATGAGGGCTTGAAGGTTGAGGAGATCGAGACGCCGTCGCCGGCTGCGGGCGAGGTGCTGGTGCGCGTGCATGCGGCAGCGATCACACGTGGCGAGCTGGAGTGGCCGGTCGATCGACTGCCGGGGATTCCGTCTTACGAGCTTTCGGGCGTTGTCGTCGGCAGCGGTGACGAGGTATATGCGCTCACGCCTTTCGATCGCGACGGCGTGGCTGCCGAGTACGCCGTCGTCCCAGCCGACGTGCTTGCACCGAAGCCCTTGCGGCTGAGCCACGTCGAAGCGGCAGCTCTGCCGATGGGCGGGCTGACCGCCTGGCAAGCACTGTTTGTGCATGGGCGGCTCGCCCGAGGCGAGCGGGTGCTGGTCACGGGCGCCTCGGGCGGGGTTGGGCACATCGCCGTCCAGCTTGCTCGACATGCTGGCGCCGCGGTCGTGGAGAGCGGTCCGGTCGATCTGGTCTTCGACACTCGTGGCGGCGAGGTCCCCGCTGGCGAGCGCGTGGTCACGATCGCAGAGGAGATGCCGGGCGCGATCTACTTCATCGTCGAACCCGACCACGAGCAGCTGCTGGAGTTGAGAACGCTCGTGGACGCAGGCGAGCTTCGCGCGGAGGTCGACTCGGTTTTTCCGCTCACGGAGGCCCGGGCGGCGTTCGAGCGAGTCGCGGGCCGCGGGAAGCGTGGCAAGGTCGTGCTCGAGGTTGGCACTGACTAGCCGGCGGGTGCGGCCGTGACCTCTGCCGTGGATGCACCGAACTCCGAGCGTCCACCGTGACGCCGCAAGGGGCACGCCTCCGTTTATCGAACGCCCACGACCACCCCGCACCATGAACAAGAAGAAGCGAGACTAGCTCGGGGGTCATCCCCGAACGCTGGCCCAGGCCGCGGGCATCTTCCCCGGGCTGCCGGTTGGACGCGCGTAGCCCTCGAGCCCGGACGCGGGCAGAGGCAGCCCGGTAGGGTGGTCGCGTCGAATGGCGTCGGAACCGGGCCACCGTCCGTCTCCGTGGATCGCCGTCCTTGCCGCTCCGGTCATCGTGGCGATCGCACTGTCGACGTTCGCGTGGTCAGCTGCGAACCTGGAGCCCCGTGACCTGCCGCTAGGCGTGGCCGGGCCGGCCGAGGCGATCAGGCCGATCGAGGCGATGCTCGCCGAAGAGGACGGCGCGTTCGAGCTGCACCACTACGCGGACGAGCCCGCCGCGGCGCAAGCGATCGAGGACCGTGAGGTCTATGGAGCGGTGGTGGCCGCGCCGGAAGGATTGACCTTGCTGCTCGCCTCCGCCGCGAGCCCGACGGTGGCCGGGTTGCTGAGGGAGAACTTCGCCGCCCCCCAGGCGACGGTGTTGGACGTCGTGCCGGCGGATCCCGACGATCCACGGGGCGCCGCGTTTGCCTCCATGATCTTGCCACTCGTGCTCGCCGGGATCATCGGAGGCGTGATCGTCTCTCTGTTTGCGCTTCCCGGCCTCAAGCAGGTCGGCATCCTCGCGGCCATGTCGGCCACCTCCGGGCTGGTCACGATTGCCATGGTGCAGGGTTGGCTTGGCATCATCGAAGGCCCGTGGCTGCTGAACGCCGGCGTCGTCGCGCTGGCTGTGCTCGCCATCGCCGCGGTGATCGCCGGGCTGAACGCGCTGATCGGCCCCGCCGGGATCGCGCTCGGAGCCCTGCTGATCGTGTTCGTCGGAAACCCGTGGTCGGGCATCGCCTCCGCACCGGAGCTGCTCCCGAAGGCGGCCGGCTTCATCGGCCAGCTGCTGCCGCCGGGCGCGGGCGGCAACCTCCTGCGTAACACGGCGTTCTTCGACGGCGCCGGCGGCGGCGGCCAGCTCGCGGTGCTCCTGGTGTGGACGGCGCTGGGGCTGGGCGCGATCATGGCCGGAGCGGTGATGCAGCGGCGCAGAACGGCGGTGACCCCGTGAACGTTGAGAACTACGGCATGATGCTTGACCTGCGCAGCGTGAGGTAGCGCGGCGCCGAGGATCCCTTAGGCGACATTCCTGAGCACTCGCCCAGCCGAGTGCCATGCTGCCTGGCGGGCTAGGCTGAGTTGACGTGGAGTCGGGGTACACGATCAAGGCTCTCGATGAGTCGAGCTGGGATGCGTTCGCCGGACTGGTCGAGGCGAATAACGGCGTCTTCGGGGGTTGCTGGTGCATGGGCTTTCATCCGGATGACAGCCGCGAGCCGGCGCTGAACCGGGAACGCAAGCTCGCACGGGTGCGGGCAGGCAGGGCTCAGGCGGCCCTGGTGTTCGATGGCGACGACTGTGTGGGTTGGTGCCAGTTCGGCGCGCCGGACGAGGTGCCGAAGATCAAGAACCGGGCCGCCTATGAGAAGAGCCTCACGACCTTGCCGGACTGGCGGATCGCCTGCAACTTCGTCGGCAAGGGGCACCGGCGCCAGGGCGTCGCCACGGCGGCGCTCGATGGGGCGCTCGATCTGATCGCACGTCTCGGCGGCGGCAAGGTAGAGGGCTACCCCGAAGCCGCGGGTTCGGTTCCTGCCGGCTTCCTTTTCAACGGCGCCCTGTCGACCTACGAGAGGCTTGGATTCGTCCGCGACCGCAAGATCGGCAAGCACCGCTGGGTCGTCACCAAGGTCGTCGAGCCAACCTCGTAGGCGACCTCGCGACGCCTCCACTTGACTCGCGCCGACCTGCACGCGCTAGCGGACGACGCGGTACTCGAGATGCGTCGCGCCGTCGGTCTCGGTGAGCCCGGCCTGTTCCAGCTCGATTCGCTGCGGGAGCTGGTCGAACAACCGACGGCCGCCGCCGAGCAGGACGTTGACCACGTGGATCCTGATCTCGTCCACGAGCCCAGCGGCGAGGAATTGCTGGTCGACGTTCGCGCCCATCAGCCCGATCCGCTTCTCGCCGGCGACCTCATGTGCCTTCGCGAGGGCACTCTCGATCCCGTCGGTGACGAAGGTGAACGGCGGATCTGAGCTCGCGGGCGGGTTGTGGGTGACCACGAAGCACGGCACGTCGCCCAGCGGGCCTTTGCCACCCCACGACTCGATCGAGTTGTCGTACGACCGGCGGCCCATGATCACGGCTCCTGTCTCCGCGAGCAGGTCGCCGTACACCCGTTCGAACACCGAGGGATCTTCGAAAGCCCAGTTGTGGAGCCGCATCCCGTCCTCGCCCAGCCCCTGCTCCGGATTGTCGTTGGGCGCTGCGATGTAGCCGTCCAAAGACATGCTCATGTCGATGACCACGTTGCCCATGTCGTCTCCTTTGTTCTGCCTGGTGAGACCGGCGGACGCTCACGAACTCATCGCAAGCGTGCGGTTGTTCTGACTTCGGCTCCACGCTACTCGCCGTTTGAACCTTTGTGCGGGCGCCGGAGCCTTGCGTCGCAGAGAGCTCGCCGGGTAGGTTCGCGCCTCACCCGACCCGAGGAGGCACTCCATGGGAACTAGACGTAGGGGATGGATTTCGGCGTTCGTGGGGGTGGGGGTGTTGCTCCTCGCGGTCCCGGTCGTGTGGGCGCTCGGCGGGGGTGGCGCCCGCGACCAATCTCCGCTCGTGATCGGGCACCGCGGCGCGGCCGGCTACCTGCCCGACCACACGTTGCAGGGTTACGAGCTGGCGATCAAGCTCGGCGCCGACTACATCGAGCCGGACCTGGTGGCCACGAAGGACGGCCACCTGATCGCCCGCCACGAACCGAACATCACCACCACGACCGACGTGCAAAGCCATCCCGAGTTCGCCAGCCGCGAGACGACCAAGGTCGTCGACGGGGTCGCCGAGACCGGCTGGTTCGCCTCCGACTTTACGCTCGCCGAGATCAAGACTTTGCGGGCGATCCAGCCGCTGGCCGAGCGGCCGCAGCAGTTCAACGGCCGCTTCAAGATTCCCACGCTCACGGAGGTCATCGACCTCGCGAAGCGTTGGTCGAAGAAGCTCGACCGGCAGATCGGCGTCTACCCGGAGACCAAGCACCCGACCTACCACGCCCGCCTCGGCCTTCCGCTCGAGCAGCGGCTCGTGAAGGTCCTGCGCCGCGAAGGCTGGAACGATCGCCGTTCGCCGGTGTTCATCCAGTCGTTCGAGCAGTCCAACTTGAAGCTGCTCAACCGGCTGACGAAGGTACGCCTGGTCCAGCTCGTGGACGCCAACGACGTCGCCCCGGACGGGACGATCACCTACGCGCCGCCGTTCGACCGCCCCTACGACTGGACCGTCTCCGGCAATCCCGTGCTCCAGAGCCGCACCTTCGGCTACTTCACCACCGATGCGGGCCTCGAGGAGATCAGCAGGTACGCCGACGGCATCGGTCCCTGGAAGCCGTACATCGTCAGCTCGCGGGCGATCGCCCTGAACCCGGACGGCACGGTCGCCGACGCGAACGGCGACGGGCTCGTGGACGAGCGGGACCGCACCCTCCTGCCGCCGACCGACCTCGTCGACCGGGCCCACGACCACGGCCTGCTGATCCACACCTGGACGTTCCGCAACGAGCAGCGCCGCCTGGCAAGCGACTTCGGCGGCAACCCGGTCAACGAGTACCTGCTGTTCTACCGGCTCGGCGTCGACGGGCTCTTCGCGGACTTCCCCGACACCGCGTTTACCTCACGCGAGCTGTTCCGGCTGGAGGACTAGCCGTTCCGGCGCTCCCGGAGTGCCCGTGGCGACGGGTGCTCCGGGAGCCCGCCGGGAACCGGCCCTGATAAACAGGCAGCGTGCCGGCCGACGTGATCCTCGCTCTCGATCAGGGAAGCTCGAGCACGCGTTGCGTCGCCTATGACCGGCGCCTGCAACAGCGGGGGTCCGCCGTCCGTCGCGTGACAACCTCTCGACCGTCGCCGGGAATGGTCGAGCACGACCCCGACGAGCTCCTGGCCGGGACGCTGGAAGCCATCTCCGATGTCGTGGCAGGCGACCGAGGCGCCGTCGCCGCCATCGGCATCGCGAGCCAGACGGAGTCGTTTCTGCTCTGGGAGCGCGACGGCGGGCGCGCGGTCACGCCTGTGGTCAGCTGGCAGAACCAGCGTGCAAGGGAT
>DAITAN010000241.1:0-4391 GCA_036824235.1 Gaiellaceae bacterium
GTCGGCTACACCCTCGGCGGCGGCCCCGGCTGGCTCGCGCGCCGCTACGGGCTGGCCGCGAACAGCGTCACAGCCGTCGAGCTCGTGACCGCCGACGGGAGCCTCGTTCGCGCCGACCGCGACAACGAGCCCGAGCTCTTCTGGGCGATCCGCGGCGGCGGCGGCAGCTTCGGCATCGTCACGGCGATCGAGTTCTCCCTCTACCCGGTCCCGGAGGTCTTCGCCGGCGTCCTCTTCTTCCCCGTCGAGCGCGCGTCCGAGGTGCTGAAGGCCTGGCGCGAGTGGCTCGAGGACACGCCGAACGAGGTCACCTCCGTCGGCCGCCTCATGTCCTTCCCGCCCATCCCGATGGTGCCCGAGCCGCTGCGCGGGCAGTCGTTCGTCCTCGTCGAGGCGACCTACATCGGCGACGGGGCGGACGGCGCCGCGCTGATCCAGCCGCTCCGCGAGCTGGGCCCGGCCATGGACACCTTCGCGACGATCCCCGTCGAGGAGCTGCGCCATCTGCACATGGATCCCCCGACGCCCGTGCCCGGCGCCGGCGACGGCATGACCCTCGTCGACGTGACTCCCGAGACCATCGACGCCCTCGTCGAGGTTGCGGGCGCCGGCTCGCGCTCTCCGCTTCTCAGCGTCGAGCTCCGCCAGCTCGGCGGCGTCCTCGCCGACCCCTCCCCCGAGCACGGTGCCGTCGGCACGCTCGACGCCGGCTTCGCGATGTTCGGCGTCGGCATGGCGCCCGATCCCGAGATGAAGAAGGCCGTCGAGGCCTACGCCGCGACCGTCAAGGCCGCGCTCGCCCCCTGGGCGGCAGACCGCGGGTACTTCAACTTCGCCGACCGCCCCCAGGACGGCGAGGGGCTCTACCCCGCGGAGACGTACCGCCGCCTGGCGGAGATCAAGGCCGACGTCGACCCCGAGGAGCTCTTCCGGGCCACGCATCCGATCCGCCCGGCTCTCGAGGCCGTCGCGTCCTAGTTCTCCACCTCCCCCGACAGGACAGGCCCGCCCCGCGCGGGCCTGTCCTGTAGAAAGCCCCGATGCGCCTCACCCTCGTCCGCCACGCGACGCTCCTGCTCGAGATCGAGGGCCGGCGCGTGCTCGTCGAGCCCATGCTCGACGACGCGGGCGCGCGCGAGCCTGTCGAGGACTCGCCGAAGCCGCGACGCAACCCGCTCGTCCCGCTTCCGTTTCCCGCCGAGGAGGTCGTCCGCGACCTGGACGGGGTCGTCGTCACCCACCTCCACGAGGACCACTTCGACGAGACCGGAGCGCGCCTCCTGCCACGGGACGTGCCCGTCTTCTGCCAGCCCGAGGACGAGGAACGGCTCAGCAGCCTCGGCCTCGACGCGCGGCCGGTCGAGGACGAGCTCGCCTGGGACGGCCTGCGCATCGCGCGCACCGGCGGCCGCCACGGCGCGGAGGAGGAGGTCGCCCGCGCGCTCGCACCGGTGAGCGGCTTTGTGCTCGGGGGTCTGTACATCGCGGGCGACACCGTGTGGTGCCGCGAGGTCGAGGACGCTCTCGAGCGCCATCGCCCCAAGGTGGCCGTCGTCAACGCGAGCGGTGCCCGCTTCCTCGAGAGCGGCCCCCTCGTCATGACCGCAGCGGAGGTGCGCGAGGTCGTTGCCCGCGTCCCCAAGGTCGTCGTCGTCCATCTCGAGGCGATCAACCACTGCCTGGAGTCGCGCGCCGAGATCCGCGACGCTGTTCCCGAGGCGCTCGTCCCTGAAGACGGCGAGACGCTCGAGCTCTAGGTGTCGCGCAGGCGCGCCTCGATACGCTCGAGCCGCTCCACGATCTCGCTGTGCCGGTCCTGCTCGGCCCTCTCCGTGTCCGCGTAGAACCTGCGCCGGGCGCTCTCGACGAATACCGCGGTGATGGAGGCGGTGACGACGGTGAGGAAACCGATGCCGGTCAGCATCACGATCGTCGCGATCGCGCGGCCGATCTCGTTCCTGGGCGTGACGTCGCCGTAGCCGACGGTCGTGACGGTCTGCACCGCCCACCAGAGACCGAGCCAGACGTTCGGGAACTCGGAGTGGTCGAGCGCCCACATCAGCACGCCGGCCGCGATCGTGACCATGACGGTGACCGTCGCGATCAACATCCCGGCGCGCCGGGCGGTCATCGTCTTGCTTGTGAGCCGTTGCTGGAGCTTGGGGTGAATTGGGGCGGTCACGGCCCCACTATTCGCGCGGGACCGTGACTGCCCTTCCCAAAACGCGTTCTAGTAGCGCGTCTCCTCAAGCTCCCAGCGGGCGGTCAGCTGGTAGATCACCACGAAGTTGAGGGTGATGATGAGCAGCGACCACAGGGGATAGGTGGTCATCCAGCCGATCTCGGCGATCGCGTTCAGCATGCAGAAGACGACCGCCGTCCACCGCGCCCAGCCCTGGCCTGAGAAGAGGCCGAGCGCCGTCAGGATCATGATCGCCCCGACGATGATGTGGATCCAGCCCCAGGCTGTGAAGTCCCAGACGATCAGATTTTCCTCGCCCACGGTCAGGGCCGTGTCCTGGAAGAGGGCGATGAGGCCCCACATGAGGTTGAAGACTCCGATGACGAAGAGGACGGTGCCTGCGAAGAAGACCCATCCGCTTCTTGTTCTCGTACTGATCCCGCCTGTGTCTCGTTGGATGCTGGTTGCCTGCGTACGAGGATCGGTCATGGCGTCACCCCTTCCTTTCTTCCGGCTGGGAATCCTCGACGCCTCGATTTTGGCACTGCCCGCCGGACGGCGCTAGGCTCGGTTGACCGATGGCAGACCGCGCCGACACGCTCGTCTTCGTCCCGGCGTGGAACGAGGAGCAGAACCTGCCCGACGTCCTCGACGAGCTGGCCCGCGGGATTCCGGAGGCCGACGTGCTCGTCGTCGACGACGGATCGACCGACGGGACCGCGCGCGTCGCCGCCGAGCACGGCGCGACCGTCGAGAGCTTCGGCGAGAACCGCGGCCTGGCGTTTGGCATCGCCGCCGGCTACGCCCACGCCGCCGAGAACGGGTACGCCTTCTGCGGGCGCGTAGATGCGGACGGGCAGCACCCGGTCGCCGAGCTGGAGCGCCTGCTGGCGCGGGTCCGCTCCGGGGAGTGCGACGTCGCGGTCGGCTCGCGCTTTGTCTCCGGCGACGGCTACGAGCCGTACCGCTACAAGCCGAGCCCTGCGCGCGTGGTGGGGACGTCACTGCTGCGGCGGGCGATGCGCGTCGCGCTCGGACGCCCGTTCCACGACGCCACGAGCGGCATGTACGCCGTCAACGCCAAGGCGATGCCGATCCTCGGCAAGCCGTACGAGGCGGGCGCTCCCGAGGTCGAGAGCCTCCTCCGTCTCCGCGACGCCGGGCTCCGCGTGGAGGAGATCCCGGTCGACATGCGCGAGCGCGCGAGCGGTGAGTCGAAGCTCGCCGGAAAGAAAGCGGCGCTGCTCGTGCTCACGGTCATCGGCACGCTCGTCGCGTACCGCCGAGTCCGCCGGCACTAGAAAGCGCCTCCGCAGGCCTTCGGCCTCGTGCTACGCTCCGCTATATGTGTTTGACTGGTAGATGCGAATGAGAGGCAGGCCGGGCCATCGCCACAGGGCGCGCTCGCGCCATGCGACCCGCCACGGCGACTGGGCCGTGCGCGCCCGGGTCGAGCGCTTCGTCGAGCCGGCGCTCCTGCTCCTCCTGCGTGAGCGGCCGATGCACGGCTACGAGCTCATCGAGCGCGTGCCCGAGGTCGCCGGCGACGACGTCCGCGTGGACGTCGGCAACCTCTACCGCATCCTGCGCGCGCTCGAGGAGGAGGGAATCGTCACGTCCGAATGGAGCGCCGACCTCCCGGGGCCGGCCAAGCGCACCTACCAGCTGACCGACGCGGGGAAGCGCCTCCTCGACCGCTGGGCTGCCGCCCTCGGCGACGCACGGCAGGTCATCGAGGGCTTCCTCGACCGCTACGAACGCGGAAGGGGGTGAACGTATGCATGGACGTGGAAGACACCACGGCTGGAAGCATCTCGGTCATGGCTTCCGCCGGCACCGGTTTCCGAACCGGGAGCAGTGGCTGGAGGCTCTGGAGGAGTACCAGCGCGACCTGGAGCAGGAAGTCGCCGACGTGGCGGACCTGATCCGCCATCTGAAGGCGCAGCCGACGGAGACGGCGACCGCTTAGCCGGGAAGGAGAGGGCGCGCGCCCGCGAGTCGTTCCTGGACCCAGGCGCGCCACTCCTCCCCGAGCTCGGGCGCCCGGAGGAGCTCCGCGGCCCGGCTTCTGCGGCCGTGGTAGATGCTCGCCACGTCGCCGACCGTGAGCGCGTGGCTCGGGCGGTGGACGATCTCGACGTCGTCCCCGGCGCCCAGCGCGCCCTCCTCGGCGATCCGTAGGTATGCGCCCGGCCGCCCAGCGGCGGCA
>DAITAN010000242.1:0-4367 GCA_036824235.1 Gaiellaceae bacterium
TGGTAGCCGCGCCCGACGAGCAGGGTGCGGTCGTCGAGCCACACGGTGTCCCCGCCCTCGGCGAGCGCCGGGGCGTCCAGCTGGCCCGCGATCGGGACGCCGGCCTCGACGAAGTCCGCGCCCATGGCCGCGGGCTCTCCCCGGCGGCCCTCCTTGCCGGGGCGCAGGAGGATGGCTCCGCTGTCGGCGACGATCGCCGGGTCGTAGACGTAGATGGCATCGGGATCCGGGCCGTGCGGCGTCTCCGCGAGCACGACCTCGGCGCCGGACTCGGCGAGCAATCCCCGGAAGGCCTCGTGCTCCGCGGCCGCCACGCCGGGGTCCGGCTCGGAGCGCCAGGCGTAGGCTCTCCACAGCGCCGCGTCCGCCGCCTGCGGCGCCCGCACGAGCACGCGGCGCAGGCGGGCGGTCATGTTCTGACACCCATACTCCCTGGCGGTAACCTCCATCGCGTGGAGACTACAGCCCGGCTCGCCGGTCTCGATGCGGGAGGCGGATGCGCTGCGAAGTACTCCGCGGCCCGCCTCGAGGAGCTGCTGGCCGGGTTCGCTCCGGCCGCTTCGGAGAATCTCCTCGTCGGGCTCGCCCCGGCGGACGACGCCGCCGTCTACAAGCTCGACGACGACCGGGCACTCATCTTCACCACGGACTTCTTCCCGCCGATGGTCGACGATCCGGCACTTTTTGGGGCCATCGCGGCCGCGAATGCCCTCAACGACGTCTTTGCCATGGGCGGCAAGCCGCTGCTCGCGCTCTCCATCGCTGCCTTTCCGGAGGAGCTTGCGCTCGAGACCGTGCGCGCGATCTTCGACGCGGCGGCGGCGAAGGTGCAGGAGTCGGGCGCCGTGCTGGCCGGCGGGCACACGATCCGCGACGACGAGCCGAAGTACGGCCTCGCGGTCGTCGGCACCGTCCACCCCGACGGGCTGTGGCGCAAGAGCGAGGCCCGTCCGGGCGACGCGCTCTTCCTCACCAAGCCTCTCGGCACCGGCCTCGTCCTCGCCGGGGCCGCGAAGGGAATCGTCGGCGAGGTCGAGGCCTCCGAAGCGGCCGCCCGGATGACCGAGCTCAACGACCGCGCCGCCGAGGCTCTGCGGGGCTTCGAGCCGAACGCGGTCACCGACGTCACGGGCTTCGGCCTCTTCGGGCACGCGCGCGAGGTTGCCGAGCGAAGCGGCGTGCGAATCGTCCTCGATGCCGAGGCGATCCCTGCGCTCTCCGGCGCGCTCGCAGTCGCCGCCGAAGGAGTCCGCACGGGCGGCGACGGCCGAAACCGCGACTTCGCAGCCAAGGTGCTCGAGACGAACGGGATCCCGGACGAGCTCGTCGCGCTCGGCTTCGACCCGCAGACCGCCGGTGGGCTCCTCGTCTCGCTCGCGGCCGACAAGACGGCCGTGCTCTCCGCGCGCTTCCAGGACGAGGGCCTCTTCCTCGCCCGCGTCGGCGGCGTCGAGGAGGGGAGCGGGGTGGCGGTCTCCTGATGGAGGCCGGCGCCCGCACGGAGAGGCTCCGCTCGCTGACGATCTCCCCGGCGGCCTTCGCCTGGTTCGCCTACTTCGCGCTCGCCGCCCTTTTCCTGATCGTCGTCTCCGGCGCGACCGTGCGGCTGACCGGCTCGGGTCTCGGCTGCGAGAACTGGCCGCGCTGCGGCGAGACGCTCCTTCCGCCCAAGGACTACAACGCCTACGTCGAGTTCGGCAACCGCGTGATGGGCTTTGCGGTCGGCATCACCACGCTGATCGCGGCCGGCGCGGCCTTTCGCGTGCCCGGCCTGCCCCGGTGGCTCCTCTGGACCGCGGTCGCCCTTCCGTTCACCGTGCTGGCGCAGGGGATTCTCGGCGGGATCACGGTCGTCTTCGAGCTCCACCCGCTGATCGTCATGGGGCATTTCCTGCTCTCCCTCGTCGCGCTCGCGGTCGCCCTCGTCGTCGTACAGGGAGCGCGGAACTTCGCCCGCGGCACCACCGCCGAGTCGCCGCTCGGGTCGGCCTGGCTCGCTCTCGCGCTCGTGCCCGCGGCGCTCGCGCTGGTCGTCTCCGGCACGCTGGTCACGGCCGCCGGCCCGCACTCGGGCGGGGAGGACATCGTCCGCTTCGGGGACATCATCGAGGCCGTGCACATCCACATCGGGGCGACCGCGCTCTTCGGCGTCGGGTTCCTGGCCCTGCTGGCCCTGCTCCTGGCCGAACGAAGCCGCGCCCGGGTGGAGCTCGCGCTCGCCGGAGGCGTGCTCGCCCTGCTGCTCGTCCAGATGGCGGTCGGCGAGGTGCAGTGGCGCGAGGGGCTGCCCTGGGGCCTCGTCCTCTTCCACGTGACGCTGGCCACCGCGATCTGGATCGGAGTCGTCGCGCTGGCCGCCCGCATCGTGCTCGGGCAGCGCGCCCGCCTGCCGTAGACTGGGCGGATCGCAGGGCATCTCCGCATAGACAGCCGTCCCACCCTGCGAGCGCCTGTCCTCATCGCCGCGTTCCGAGGGTGGAACGACGGCGCGCAGGGTGCCTCGCTCGCGGCGAGCTTCCTCGCGCAAAGCTGGAGCGCCGAGCGCTTCGCGGACGTCGATCCCGAGGAGTTCTACGACTTTCAGGCCGTCCGCCCCCACGTCCGCCTCGAGGAAGGGCTCACGCGGCACATCGACTGGCCCGAGAACGTCTTCTACCACGCCGCCATCCCGGGGATCGACCGCGACGCGGTGCTCCTCCTCGGCATCGAGCCGAACACGCGCTGGCTGACCTTCGCCGGGGAGATCTCGGGGCTGGCCAAGGATCTCGGCGTCGAGCTCGTCGTCACGCTGGGAGCTCTACTGGCCGACGTGCCGCACACGCGGCCCTCACCCGTCACGGGCTCCGCAAGCGACCCGGACCTCGTCCAGGAGCTCGGCCTGACCTCGTCCCGCTACGAGGGCCCGACCGGCATCGTCGGTGTCCTCCACGACGCCTGCCGTGAAGCCGGCCTCCCCTCGGCGAGCCTCTGGGCAGCTGTTCCGCACTACGTCTCACTCGCCGCCAGCCCGAAGGCCGCGCATGCCCTGGCCGAGCGGCTCGGGGCGCTCCTCGGCACGTCGCTCGACCTCTCGGACCTCGAGCGCGCCGCAGACGCCTACGAGCTCCAGGTGAGCGCCGCGGTCGCGCAGGACGAGGAGACGGAGGCGTACGTCCACGAGCTCGAGACGCGCCGCGACGCGCTCGGCGAGGAGCTCGACGTCCCCTCGGGGGACTCACTCGCGGCCGAGCTCACCCGCTTCCTCAAGGAGCACGAGGAGCGGACGCGGCAAGACCGCGAAGACGAGGCCTAGCCGCTACCCGAAGGTGAACGCGTAGGCCTCGGTCCCCGGCGCGAAGCTGAGGTCGAGGACGTGGTCGCGCTTGTCGCCCGGGATTCGTGCGAGCGTGTAGAGGTCGTCCTGGGTCACCTTGACGGTGCCCGCCGGCTCGTCGTCCAGGGTCACCTCGACCGTCCGGCGCTCTCCGTCGGTCCCCAGGACGAGGAAGACATTGCTGCCGTGGAACGCGAGCCGCAGCCTGGCGTGGCTCCCCGCCACGATCCGCTCGCCCTCGACCGTCCAGCGACCGCCGTAGGCCACACCGTGGAGCGGGACGAACTCGGGGATCGAGTACTCGGCCTCCTGGTCCGGCACCAGGCGCGAGCCGGTGAAGCGGTCGAGCCGCTGGTAGCCGAGGTACGTCTCCGGCGTCTGCTCGCCGCTCGGGGTCTCGTCCTCGATCTCCTCGGAGACGAGCGGCCCTGACGCATCCTCCGCGAGCAGCTCGCGGATGACGCGCTCGCTTTCCTCGTAGTCGCCCTCGCCGAAGTGCACGTAGCGGAGACGCCCGCGGCGGTCGACGAAGTACTTGGCCGGCCAGTATCGGTTCTGGAACGCCTCCCAGGTGCCGTACTCGTTGTCGAGGGCGACCGGGTACTCGATTGCCTGGTCGCGAACGGCCCGCCGCACGTTGTCGGGCTCGCGCTCGAAGGCGAACTCGGGCGTGTGCACGCCGACGATCACCAGCCCGTCGTCGCGGTACTCGTCGTACCACGCGCGAATGTGCGGCAGCGTGCGCAGGCAGTTGATGCACGAGTACGTCCAGAAGTCGAGGAGGACGACCTTCCCGCGCAGTCCGGAGATCGTCAGCGGCGGTGAGTTGACCCACTCCTCGATCGCCGTGAACTCCGGCGCGAGCCCGTAGTCGTCGAGGCGCTCCGCGCGGGCGAGCCCGGACGTGCCGACCAGGTCCTCGAGCTGCGTCTGAGCGGCGCCGCTCTCCTCGAGGGCCTGCAGGGCCCTGGTGTACTCCGGCACGCGCGTGCGCAGGTCTCGGTCGACGCCGTAGATCATGAGCACCGCGACCGCGAGGACGGCGACGCCGAGC
>DAITAN010000243.1:0-4365 GCA_036824235.1 Gaiellaceae bacterium
CCTTACCATGGAGGTGCTCTACCGACTGAGCTAAGAGGGCGCTGCGCGCATCGTAGCGGCGGTTTCGGGCAGGCGTGAAGCGGCTAAGCTGCCGGGCGTGAGCACACCTGCCAGCGAGCCGCGAGGGATCCGGGCTTCGTTCCGGCGCGTCATTCGACACGCGGGCTCGTTGACGGAGCTGCAGAAGGAGCTCGCGCGCACGGAGATGAAGCGCAAGATGGCCGCGCTCGGGACCGGGGCGGGACTGGCGATCGGCGCCGGCGTCATCCTCTTCTTCGCGGTGGCCTTCGGTCTGGCAACCGCCGCCGCCGCGCTCGCCCTTGTCGTCGACTGGTGGCTGGCGCTCCTGATCATGTTCGTGTTGCTGCTCCTGGTGGCGGCCGTGCTCGGCCTGGTGGCCGTACGCATGATCAAGAAGGGCACGCCGCCGGTGCCTGAGCAGGCGATCGAGGAGCTCCGGCTCACACGGCAGACGCTCCGGGGCGGCCATGCCCGCTGACGGCCGCACGGACGCTCGCATCCGCGAGGAGATCACGCACGAGCGCCGCGAATTGAGCAACGCGCTCGAGGATCTGCGCGAGGACGTCCGCGCCGCCCGCCGGATTCCGATCATCGTCGGCGGAGCGCTCGCGGCGGTGGCTGCGGCGATTGCCGCAGCGAAGCACTTCAAGAACTAGTCCAAAACCTCCCTCAAAGGCGTCATGGTCCTACCCCCGAGGCGGGATGGTCCTAACTCCGCGGCGGGATCGTGCGACCGGTCACGCGAGCCGACGTGAATGGGGTGCTCCCCCCGATCTCCCCGAAAGGACCACCCAACATGCAGCACCTTCGCGTCATTGGTATTCGCCTTGGTATCGCTGCCGCTCTCGTCGCCGCCGCTCTCCCGGTCGGCGGCTGGAAGTGGGGCGGCTAGCTCCACCCGGTCTTACCCGCGCGCCGTAGCGCCGCCCCCTGGGCGGCGCTACCCATTCTTGAGGGCAAGCGCCTCCTCGCGCGCGACACTCTGGACGAAGACCGAGACGACCCGCGGGTCGAACTGGGCGCCGGCGTTGCGCTCGAGCTCGGCGATCGCGACCTCGTGGGTGACGCGCGACCGGTAGACGCGGTCGCTCGTCATCGCGTCGTAGGCGTCGACGACGAGGATGATGCGGGATCCGAGAGGGATTTGCTCGCCGCTCAGCCCGTGCGGGTAGCCGTGGCCGTCCCAGCGCTCGTGATGGTGGAGCACCCAGGTGGAGACGGGCTCGACGCCGAGCGAGCGGAGCATCCGATAGCCGATCTGCGGGTGGCGCCTGAGCACGAGCTTCTCCGCGCCCGTCAGCGGGCCGGGCTTGCGGAGGATCTCCTCGGGGATCGCAAGCTTGCCGAGGTCGTGGAGGCTTCCGGCAACGCGCACGAGCTCGACCTCCTCAGCGTCCAGCCCCAGCTGCTGAGCGACAAGCGCGGCGAGCTCGCCGACCACGTAGGAATGGCGACCGGTGTAGGCGTCTCGCGCGTCCACGGCGTGCGCGAGGCTGGCCGCGGCCCGCAGGCGCGCATCCCGGTTCGGCATGTCGCCGAGCCCCGCCACGGCCGGGAGCTCGGTGAGATCGGGCCGGTAGACCTGCACGTTGCCCTTCCCGGAGCCCTTGGCGAGGTAGAGAGCCTGATCGGCGACCGCGAAGACCTCCGAGCGGTCGACGCCCACCTGCGGGTACGTCGCAACGCCCGCAGAGAGGCGGACGGCGACTCCGGGCGCGGCCTGCAGCATCGCCACGCGTTGGAGCACACCGTCCGCCACTTTCGCGGCCTCGTGCTCGTCACGTCCCGGAAGCAGGATGGCGAACTCGTCGCCCCCGATCCGGAAGGCCTCTCCGTCCTGACGTAGCCGCGTGGCGACCTGCGCGAGGACGAGGTCGCCCTTCGGGTGTCCGAGCCGGTCGTTGAGCTCCTTGAAGTTGTCGATGTCGAGGACGCAGACGCTGAGCGGCATCCCCTTCTGCTCCGCGTCGTTCAGGTCACGGTCGAGCCGGTCGTGGAAGTGCCTGTGGTTGCCGAGCCCGGTGACGGGGTCGGTGAGGGCGAGGCGCATCGCGGCGAGCTCCCGGAAGACCGAGCGCTGGTAGAGGGCGATGGCGGCGAGAGGCCCGACGAGCGCCGCCGAGAGGAAGGGCGAGCGCTCCCAGAGGACCGCGAGCATGAGGGTGAGCGACGTCATGATCGCGAACGCGATGAACGTGGAGGAGACCGCGCGGCGGAGCAGCGAGAAGAAGCTGTCGCGTGCCCAGCGGCTGACGACAGCCGCGACGAGCGGAAGATTGACGACGTAGAAGGCTGTCGAGGCGACGGCGACCTCGACCGAGAGCCATCCGAATCCGTCGTCCGGCACGGCCGCGGCGACCGCTCCGGCCGCGGCGGCGGCCAGGCCGTAGACGGACGTGTTGTAGAGCACGCGGATGGCCGGCTGGCGCCGGCTGACCTCGACCAAGAGCTGGGTGAGCAGTCCGACGAGGATCGCGGGCGCCCACCCGTAGACGACTGCAGCGCCGACGATGAAGACCGTGGCGAGAGAGGTTCCCCCAACCGGCACGTTCTCGATCGGGACGGGGAAGGCCTCGACGAACGTGGAGGCGAGCAGCAGCGCCACCAGGCCCGCGATGGTCGCCGCCGAGGGCTCGTAGGCGGCCATGGCGGCCAGCGCGAGCACGCACACGAGCGTGCCGGCGAAGACGACCGGGGCGACGATGGGGAGGAGCCGAGACGTTTCGCGGGATACTCGAGTCGACCGCGCCGTCTCCGGGCGGGACTCCGCAATGGTCTGCGTGACGGCCAATGAAGCGCCCCTCGTCGTGCCGGCTGGGTCGACCGGCGGGTGCGCCGCAGAACTTCTGTGTCTCCTTCGATTAAGCCATGCTTTCCCCTGCTGTCAAAAGTGACCCGCGAGAGGCCGGCCGCGTAACGCGCTCACGGGGGACGAGGAACGCGCCGCGACGGGCATGCTCTTCCATCAGTTCAACGCCGACGCCGGCGCGGTCAACCTTCCTTCGACCGTGTCCGGCCTTGCCCTCTCAGGACTCGGAGCGGCAGCCTTCCGGCGTGCAGATGATTCGAGCCGGGGGCTCTTCACCCTTGCGGACAACCTTCTCCACGACTGCCCGCCCCTGCGTCCTCAGAGCCATCCGAGTGTCGTCGGCGACCGAGCCGAATTCGAGAGTGTCCATCGCCGTGCGGGATACATCAACGATTGTCGAAGCCTCACGACCGTCTTCTGCCACGAGTCTCACGGCCCAAGAGGCTGCAACGTCCTTCGAGCCAGGATTGGCCCGCACAGACTCCCTAACTTTCCACGCCATGGCCGCATCGTAGCCCCGCTGCTCGGCCCACAGGCTTCACATTCCGGGTCGCTTCTTGAGGTCGGTGCCTAATTCTCCCGGTGGCAGACTGCCTCAACGTTGTGGCCGTCCGGGTCAAGGACATAGGCGCCGTAGTAGTGGGCGTGGTACCGCGGGCGAAGACAAGGCGCACCGTTGTCGCGGCCACCCGCTGCAAGAGCCGCGGCGTGGAATGCATCGACGGTCGCGCGGTCTGGCGCGGCGAACGCGATGTGCATGGGTGCCGCGGGCTCGCCTCCCGTGATGAAGAAGTCAACACTCCCTGGCGGGCCGAAGCCGACTCCCTGAATCTCGGAGATCTCGATTCCGAATGGCGCTAGCGCGGCCTCGTAGAATTGCCTGCTCGCTGTCATGTCACGGACGGGGATTGCGAGGTGGTCGATGAACGCCATGCGCTTGACTTTACTGACGTGCTCGATCGAGTCCGCCTGATGGACGCGCCTCGCGACGTCTCGGATTCGACCTCGGGCCAGCGCTGGGTGTTCACGCGGACAGGTGAGGAGACGAACGGCGCGCTGCTCGAGGCCGACCTCTTCATCAGCCCGGGCGGGTTCGTGCGCTCCCACATCCACCCGACCCAGGAAGAGACGTTCACCGGCGTGGCCGGCACCTTCGTCCTCGACATCGCGGGCGAGACCCGTGCGATCGGGCCGGGGGAGACCGTCGTCATCCCCGCCCGCACGCCGCACGGCTTCCGCAATGCGAAGGAGCCGGCGCAGCTCCAGGTGACCGTGCGGCCGGCCCTCTCGCTCGACGACTACTTCCGCGCGTACCTCGGGCTCTCGCGCGACGGCCGCATCCGCCTCCCGGCGTCGGGCATCCCGACAGGCCTCGTCCAGATCGCGCTCGTCATGGACCGCTATGCGCCGGAGATCGCGGCGCCGCGCATCCCGCTCGGCATTCAGAGGCCGATCTGGCGGGCGCTCGCCAAGGTCGGCCAGAAGGCCGGCAGGAGCGCGTCCTTCCCGGAGTACGGCGCGCCCTAGCGCTTCGC
>DAITAN010000244.1:0-4359 GCA_036824235.1 Gaiellaceae bacterium
CGACGAACGTCGGCCCCGAGGACGAGGTCGCCGGCGCCACGATGAACGCCCACGGCCGCCTCGTCGTCCGCGCCACGCGCGTCGGCGCCGAGACCGCGCTCGCCCAGATCGCCCGCCTCGTCGCCGAGGCGCAGGCCGGGAAGGCGCCGATTCAGCGCCTCGTCGACCGTGTCTCGGGCGTGTTCGTGCCGATCGTGATCGCGCTCTCGCTCGCGACGCTGGTCGGCTGGCTCGTGCTCGACGGCGACGTCACGGCGGCCTTCACCGCATCCGTGGCGGTGCTCATCATCGCCTGCCCCTGTGCGCTCGGCCTCGCCACGCCCACGGCCCTCATGGTCGGCACCGGGCGCGGCGCCCAGCTCGGCATCCTCATCAAGGGCCCCGAGGTGCTCGAGCAGACCAAGCGCGTGACGACGATCGTGCTCGACAAGACCGGCACCGTCACCGAGGGCCGCATGCGGCTCGTCGACGTCCTTCCCGCCAACGGGGCTGCGCGCGCGGACGTCCTGCGCCTGGCCGGCGCGGTCGAGGATGCAAGCGAGCACCCGATCGCCCGCGCCGTCGCGACCGCGGCCCGCGACGAGCTCGGCTCGCTGCCGACGGCCCAGACGTTCGTGAACCGTCCCGGCATCGGCGTCACCGGCCGCGTCGACGGGCACGACGTCACCGTCGGGCGCGGCGCGACGGGGATCGAGGTTTCCTGGGACGGCCAGCTGCGGGCAACGCTCGTCGTTGCCGACACGGCCAGGCCGACCAGCGCGGAAGCCGTCGCCGAGCTGCGCGCGCTCGGACTGAAGCCGGTGCTCCTCACCGGCGATCGCGCCGAGACGGCGCTCGCGGTCGCAGCCGAGGTCGGGATCGAGACGGTCGTGGCCGAGGTCTTCCCGGACGACAAGGCTGCCGAGGTGCGCAGGCTCCAGGCCGACGGCGAGGTCGTCGCCATGGTCGGCGACGGGATCAACGACGCGCCCGCGCTCGCACAGGCCGATCTTGGCATTGCCGTCGGAACGGGCACAGACGTCGCCATCGAGGCGAGCGACCTGACACTGGTCTCCGGCGACCTCCGCGCCGCCGCGGACGCGATCCGACTCTCGCGCCGGGTGCTCGGCACCATTAAGGGGAATCTCTTCTGGGCCTTCGCGTATAACGTTGCCGCCGTGCCGCTTGCCGTTGCCGGGCTCCTGAACCCGATAGTGGCCGCCGCCGCCATGGCCGGGTCGAGCCTCTTCGTCGTCAGCAATTCGCTACGGCTCCGCCGCTTCCGCAGTCCGCGAGAGGCGCGCGCCTGACCCGCGTCGACGGCGCCGGGTAGCGCTTGCCGCGCTACCTCACGGCGGGTGCGGTCGCTCTCGCGCTCTGGGTTGCGATCGGCTCGCGGGAGATCCTCACCGGCGTCCTCCCCGCGCTCGTCATCCTCGCGCTCGCCCTGGTCGATTACCGGCTCTGGGAAAGCCGCGGGCGGCCCTGGCACGACTGGACGGTGATCCTGCTCCTCCTGCCCGCGATTCTCTCGGCCGTCTGGATCTGCGTCGGAGGCTTGGTGACCGGCGTCGAGCGCTCGGACGAGTCACGGCTGCTCCTCGAAGTCGGCCCGGGCGTCGCCCTCACCGGCCTGCTCTGCACGCTCATCTCGTACCATGGCCGCCACCGCCCGGACGAGGGCGAGCCCGAGTAACACTGTGTTACTTGACGGGCCTGGGCGGCGCTTCCTCGTGGCCTTCGACGTGCACGTCCGGGAGCCACGAGAGCCAGGACGGCAGGTACCAGTTCCAGCGGCCCAGAAGCGTCATCGTCGCCGGCACGACCACCGACCGGATGATCGTGGCGTCGATGAACAGCGCAACCGCGACGCCGAAGCCCATCTGCTGGAACATGACCAGGTCGCCGCGGGCGAAGCCGGCGAAGACGGCGATGATGATCAGCGCCGCCCCGGTGATCAGGCGCGCGGTCGAGCCGACGCCGAAGGCCACCGCGTCCTCGTTGTCGCCGGTCTGCGAGTAGCGCTCGCGGATGCGGCTGAGCAGGAACACCTGGTAGTCCATCGAGAGCCCGAAGAGGACGGCGAAGAGGAAGAGCGGCACCCAGGCCTCGATGATGTCCACCTGCTGGAAGCCGAAGATCTCGTTGCCGACGCCCTTGACGAAGACGAGCACGAGCAGGCCGTAGGCCGCCCCGACCGCGAGCAGGTTCATGGCGATGGCCGTCGCCGGGACGACGATGGAGCGGAACGCGATCGTGAGCAGGATGAAGCTGAGACCGAGCACGAACGTGATCACGATCGGCAGCCACGCGTTCATGACGTCGTAGTAGTCGATGTCCTCGGCGGTGTCGCCGCCCACGAACGCCTCGGCGCCCGTGCCGGCGAACGCCGCCGGGATCACGTTGTCGCGAAGGTCGCGTACGGCTGAGACCGCCTCGGACGAGACGGAGTCCCCGGCCACCGGAACCGTGACGAGAACCAGGTCGTTGCCGGGGCTCGTCTCCTCCTGCGGCTCGCCGAAGACCTCGCGCTCGCCGATTGCTGCGGTCAGACGCTCCACCCCGGCCTGGACGTCGGCCGACTCCGCGTCGCCGTCGACGGCGATGAGGACGGGATCGGTGGTCTGCCCGGGGAACTCGCGGTTGAGCAGCTCGAAGCCCTGCCGCGACTCGAAGCGCTCGGGGAGCGTGCTGATGCCGGCCGTCCCGGTCTCGAGCGAGAGGAAGGGAATCGCCGCGGCCAGCAGGAGGGCGACGGCCGCGACGAGGCTCACGACGGGGCGCCGCATGACCGCGTGCACGATCGTCCCCCAGAACCGGCTCTCTGCCCTCGCCGAGGCCCGCCCGAAGTACGGGATGCGAAGCGAGTCGATGCGGTCGCCCAGCAGGCTGAGGACCGCCGGCAGGAGCGTCAGCGCCGCGATCACCGAGACGATGCCCACGAGGATCGCGCCGGTGGCCAGGCTCCGCATGATCGTGTTCGGGACGAGCAAGAGGCCCGTCATGGCCAGTACGAATGCAGCGCCGCTGAAGAGCACGGCACGGCTCGCCGTCGCGCCCGCGGTGACGATCGCGTCGACCTTCTCGCGTTCACTTCTGCGCTCCTCTCGGAAGCGACTGAGGATGAAGAGCGAGTAGTCGATCCCCAGGGCCAGGCCCATCCCGAAGATCATGTTGGTGACGAAGACCGAGAGCTCGAACGCCTGGCCGACGATCGCGGTCAGCGCGATCGCGACGAGAATCGAGAGAAGCGCCAGTACGAGCGGGATGACGCCGGCAACGACCGCCCCGAAGACGAGCAGGAGGACGATCAGAGCCGCCGGCGCGCCGAAGAACAGCTCGCCCTCCTGGAGGTCCTCCTCTGAGAGGGCGCTGAAGTCCTCGTCGAGGACGGTCTCGCCGGTGATTGCCGCATCGAAGCCGGACTCGGCGTCGAGCCGGTCGACGGCGTCGACGGCGTCGCCGATCGCGTCCTCGTTCGGGCCGAGCCCGATGAGTACAGCGGTGGCCTCGCGGTCTTCGGAGACCAGCTCCTCCTGGTCGGCGTAGGTGACGACGTGCGTCGCCCCTAGCTCGCTGAGCTCGTCGGCAAGCGCCTGCACACGCTCCTCGACGGCGGGGTCGTCGATCGTCCCCTCCTCGAGGCTGATCACGACGACGTCGCTGACCTGCTGCTGGAAGTCCTCCTCGGTCGGCCTGAAGCGCTCGAACCGGAGCTCGTCGACGCGCTTGGAGTCGGTCTCGCTGGTGACCTCCCCCTCGGTCGTCAGATCGCCGAAGAGCGTGGCGATGACCACGAAAGAGACGACGACGAGGACAACCCAGGCGCCAATGGTTCGCCAAGGGTGCCGGGCGCACGCGAGCGCAAGCGACTCGGTGGAGAGCTTCACGGCCCTCCGACGCTACCGGCTACGGGCCGGTCTTCGCTAGTCGGATCGGGACTCGTCGAGATCCGGGTCGATCTCGTCCGCGCGGCGCGTATGGGCATGCGCCGCGGCTCGCTCGCGCTCTGCGCGGTCGAGCTCGTCGCGGGCGGCTTTCTCGCGCTCCTTGGCGCGCAAGGCCTGCAGCTCGGCCTTCTCCCGATGGTCTCCCGCCTCGGCACGGCGCTGCTCGCGCTCGCGCCTGGACCTGAGCTCGATTCCCACGGCGATGACGATCACGATTCCAATCGCGATCGCGGCGATGATCATCCATGGCTCCATGCGCACGGTCGTGCCCGGCCTCCGGAATCGGCAAACCAGGCGTGTAAGGTCTCGCCGTGCTCGCCATCACCGCCGGCAGCTTCCGCTTCACCGCCCGCCTCGAGGAGGCCGCGCCGAAGACGTTGGCCGCCCTCCGGGAGATCCTGCCGCTGCGCAGCCAGCTCGTGCAGGCTCG
>DAITAN010000245.1:0-4337 GCA_036824235.1 Gaiellaceae bacterium
GGCGATGGCGGAGGCCGACAAGGCCTTCTACCGCGACGTCGTCCGCGCCGGCTACCGCGGCGCGTACCTGCGCACGCTCTCGGCGGACGTCGCCTCCGGCGAGCTCGACCTCGAGGAGCTCGGGCGCGTGCCCCGCGACGAGCTTCCGGACGACGACGTCGCGGAGCTCCTCCTCGCCCTTCCCGGCGTCGGGCCCTACGCGGCCGCGCACGTGATGATGCTCCTCGGACGCTATTCGCGGCTCGTGCTCGACTCCTGGACGCGCCCCAAGTACGCATCGCTCAACGGCGGCAGGAAGGTGAAGGACTCGACGCTCGAGCGCCGCTTCCGTCGTTACGGGCCGTATGCCGGCCTCGCCTTCTGGCTCGTGCTCACGCGCGACTGGGTCCTCGACGCGTGACCCCGGCCCGCTACCGTGACGGGGCGAGAAAGGTCGCCCCGATCGGCCTTGCCGCGTTCGTGTTCGGCGCGTCGTTCGGGGTGCTCGCACGAACCTCGGGGATCGAGTCCGTCGAGGCGATCGTGATGTCGGCGACGACGTTCGCGGGCTCGGCGCAGTTCGCCGCGGCGTCGATCCTCGGCGCCGGTGGCGGCGTTGTCTCGGCCATCGTGGCCGCGACTCTCCTGAACGCGCGTTACGCGCCGATCAGCGTCTCGATGGCTCCCCTGTTCACGGGCGGGCTGCTCCGTCGTCTGCTCGAGTCGCAGCTGATCGTGGACGAGTCCTGGGCGGTCTCGCGGCGGCCGGACGGCGCCTTCGACCGCCGCCTCCTCGTCGGCGCTGGGCTCGTGCTCTACCCATGCTGGGTCCTGGGGACCGCCGTCGGCGCGATCGCCGGCGAGGCGCTTGCCGACCCAGCGAGCCTCGGCCTCGACGCAGCGTTCCCCGCACTCTTCCTCGCGCTCCTCGTCCCCCAGGTGCGCTCGCGGCAGGCGCTCGCCGCCGCGATCCTGGGCGGCGGGATCGCCCTTGTCCTGCTCCCGATCACGCCCGCGGGCGTCCCGATCGTCGCGGCGAGCGCGGCCTGCCTGATCGGCTGGAGGAAGCCGTGAGCGACGTATGGATCGTGATCGTCGTGGTCGGCGCCCTGACTATCGCCCTCAAGGCGGTCGGCCCGGTGTTGCTCGGAGGCAGGCCGCTGCCGCAGCACCTGACCGGGATCGTCGGGCTTCTCGCCCCCGCGCTCCTGGCCGCCCTCGTCGTCACGCAGGTGCTCGGCGGGGACGAGGAAATCGTCCTCGACGCACGGCTCGTCGGGCTCGGCGCTGCCGTCGTCGCGCTGCTTCTCCGGGCGCCGCTACTGGTGGTCGTGATCGCCGCCGCGGCCTCGACCGCCATGGTCCGACTTTTCACCTGACCCTCTCAGAACGTTTACTTGACAGCCCCGCGAGGCCTGTTAACACTGCCGAGAATCGGCAACCTTGGGGGAGCCGTCGTGCCGATGACGTCTGTCAGCCTTATCCACCGTCTAGGCATGCTTCGGCACGGGCTCCCTCGACACCAGGGAGGTGCCAATGAGCAAGCTCAAGCTCTTCGCGGCGCTCGCACTCGTTGCGATCGGGATCGTCGCCGCGCCGCTCTCGGCGTCCGGGCCACCCAACGTCCCGGTCGTCGCCAACTGGGCCGTCACCGACAACCTGACGGCACTCGGCTACGCGCCGCGGCCGAACCCAGCCCCGGGCGTCTTCAACTCCGACCTCGCGTTCTGGGGCGACTACGCGTTCCAGGGGACGTACGACGGGTTCCGGATCGTCGACATCAAGTTCCCGTCGCGCCCGAAGGAGGTCCTCTTCCAGCCCTGTAACGGAAACCAGGGCGACATCGTCATCTGGGGCAGGAACAAGGACAAGCCCGACCTGCTCGTCCGCTCGTACAACACGCCGGCGCCTGCGGGCGTGACCTGCGACGGCCAGGCGATCCCGACCGGGTTCGAGGGCATCCACGTGTTCGATCTCTCGAACTTCGGGAATCCGCAGCTGGTCGCGCAGGTGCCCGTGACCGGTGGGTCGCACACAGCGACGCTGGTGCCGGACACGGCCAACAACCGCGTGATCATCTACAACCAGACGTCCGGCTCGACGCCGCCGTTCATCTCGATCATCGAGGTGCCGCTGAACAACCTGGCCGGCACGAGCGTCATCGGAAACGCCCCGCTCACGGAAGCTGGCGCCTGCCATGACAGCGGCGTCATCCTCGGCGACGTCAACAAGATGGTGTGCGCGAGCCACGACCACGCCAACGTCTTCGACATCGGCGCGAACTCGACGCCGGGCGGGAGCATCACGAGCCCGCAGTTCCTGTTCACCATCTCGGAGCCCGGGGTCTGCAACGAGCCCGGCAACCCGCTTTGCAATGGGAACTGGCACTCCGCCGCGCTCACGTTCGACGGCGAGGTCATCATCCTCGGCTGGGAGCCGGGTGGCGGCTCGCAGCCCGAGTGCGAGGCAACCGATCCGGCCGTCAAGAAGAGCTGGTTCTTCTACGACGCCGACACGGGCGCCAAGCTCGGGCAGTTCGTGCTGCCGCGGCCGCAGACGGCAGCGGAGAACTGCACCATCCACAACTACAACGTCGTCCCGCTCAGGAACAAGGCCGGCAAGCCGCGCTACGTGCTCGTGGGCGGGAATTACCAGGCCGGCATCAGCGTCGTGGACTTCACGAACCCTGCTGCCGCGAAGGAGATCGCCTACGCAGACCCGCCGCCGCTCGTTCCGACGCAGCTCGGAGGCGACTGGTCTACCTACTGGTACAACGGCCGCATCTACGAGTCGGACATCACGAGGGGCCTTCTCATCTGGCGCCTCAACGACCCAGCGGTGACGTCGTACTTCCGCACCGATCACTTGAACCCGCAGACGGCGGAGTTCTCGATCGGCAAGTAGCGACCGAGGACTACTGAATCCCACAAGAAGAGGCCGCCCGCGAGGGCGGCCTCTTCTGTCCGACCCTTCTTGACAATGGGGGCGGAAAAAGCAGAGGATCGGCTAGTCAGGCAGGCACTTGGGGGAGCTAGCCGAACATCCACATGTTCGCAGCGGGCCAGCATGGTGTGCGTCCGTGAGGCTAACCCTGCCGCGAAACAGGAGGTCCTAGTAGTGAAAGTGAAATTCTCGCTGGCGCTAATTGCGCTGGCCGTCGGGCTGATCGCCTCGCCGCTCGGCGCGACGCCACCGCCCGTCGACGTCGTGAGCACATGGGCGGTCTCCGACAACATGACGGCGCTCGGATTCTCGGGCCGCAACGTCCCGCTGGACAACACCGTCCCGGGGCAGGGCGTCTTCAACTCCGACCTCGCGTTCGAGGACGACACCGTCGTCCAGGGGACGTACGCCGGGTTCCGGTTGATCGACGTCACCTATCCGTCCCGTCCGAAGGAAGTCGTCAACTGGACGCAGTGCGCCAGCCCGACGAACACCGTCGGCAACCAGGGCGACGTGATCGTCTGGGGTGACCTCGTCATCAGGGCGTGGAACTCCGGAACGCCGGCGCCGGTGTATCCGGCGGGGCATCCGATGGCGGGTACGACCATCCCGGTGACCGACCCGGCTCGCTTCACGACGCCGGGCGCGTTCTGCGGCGACTGGCCGATGTTCCGTGAGCCGGCCGATCCCGCGTCCGGGCTCGCCGAGCGTGGCCAGGAAGGCATGCACATCATCGACATCAGCGACCCGAAGAATCCCGACACCGTCGCGTTCGTCGACACGCCGTGCGGGACTCACACCGAGACGCTTGTGCCCGACCTCGCCAACAACCGCCTGCTCGTCTACGGCAACTCCTCGAGCGGCAACGTGTTCGGCGATCCTCCGGGCGATCCGCCGCCGCTTTCCTGCGCCGGCTACGACATCATCCAGGTCCCGCTGGCCAATCCGGCAGCAGCGTCGTACGTCCGCTTCGAGGCGGCCGGCGACCCGGCAATGCCGCCGGGCACGGACCACCATCCCTGCCATGACACCTCGGTGTTCCTCGCCGATGTGAACCTCGTCGCCTGCGCAGGCGGCGGCTCCGATGTCGAGGGCTCTGGCGTCACCGTCCACACGACGGATCCGGCCCAGGGCGGCTCTCTGACCGACCCGAAGTACCTGTACCACAAGACGACGGGCGGCAGCGGCATCGGCCATTCGGCCACCTTCACGTATGACGGCAAGATCATCGTCGTCGGCCACGAGCAGGGTGGCGGCAGCGGCGCAGAGTGCGACGCACTCGACCCGATCGTCGAGAGGACGTTCTTCTTCCTCGACGCTCAGACGGGCGATGTCGTCGGCTCCGAGCCCATCCCGCGTATCCAGACGAACCTGGAGAACTGCGTCACGCACAACTTCAACACCGTCCCGCTCAA
>DAITAN010000246.1:0-4323 GCA_036824235.1 Gaiellaceae bacterium
CCCACTCCGTGCGCGCGTGCCCGCGCGAGTGGCTCGAGGAGATCGGCGTCTACGCCGAGCGCGAGGGGCTCGTCCTCCACACCCACGCGGACGAGCAGCCGCGCGAGATCGAGGAATGTCTCGCCGAGCACGGCCTGCGGCCGATCGAGCTGCTGGCGGAGACCGGATGTCTCCGCCCGCGCACGACGATCGTCCACGGGACGCACGCGGACGAGCGCGAGCTCGACCTTCTCGCCGAGGCCGGCGCCCGCGTGTGCCTCTGCCCCACCACGGAGGCGAACCTCGGCGACGGCTTCCCTCCGCTCGAGGGCCTGCTCGCGCGCGAGGTCCCGCTCTGCATCGGCTCGGACTCGAACGTGAGGATCGACCCGCTCGAGGAGCTCCGGGAGATCGAGGGCATCGCCCGCCGGCAGCAGCTTCGCCGCAACGTGATCGCGGTCGATCGCCTGCTCGAGCTCGGAGCGCGCGGAGGCGCCGCCGCTCTAGGGCTCGACGAGTGGCCTCCGGTCGAGGTCGACCTCGACCACCCCTCGCTGCTGGGCGTGGATCGCGGCGACGTGCCTGCAGCGCTCGTCCACGGCTGCGCCGCGGACGTCCTCGCCGGCTAGCCCTGCGCCAGCTCTTTCGAGCGCTGCATCGCCGCCTGGATTGCGTTGAGGAAGGCGGCGCGCACGCCGGCCTGCTCCAGCTCCCGGATGGCGGCGATCGTCGTCCCGCCCGGGGACGTGACGGCCTCCCGCAGCTCGACGGGGTGCATCTTCTCGTCGCGCAGGAGCTTCGCCGTGCCGAGCATCGTCTGGACGACGAGGTCGGTGGAAATCTCGCGCGAGAGACCGAGCAGGATGCCTGCCTCGATCATCGACTCTGCGAGCAGCGCGAAGTACGCGGGGCCCGAGCCGGAGACGGCCGTGATGGCGTCCATGTAGTCCTCGTCGACGCGCACCGTGCGCCCGACGCTCCCGAGCACCTCCTCGGCGAGCGCCAGGTGCTCCTCCTCGGCGTAGGTGCCCGCGCAGACGCCGGCCATACCCTCGTGGACGGTCATGGGCGTGTTCGGCATCGCCCGCACGACCGGGACCCGGTCGCTGAGGTGCTTCTCGATCAGGGCGGTCGGGATTGCGGCCGCGATCGAGACGACCGTCTGGTCGGGGGCCACGGCTGCGGAGATCTCGACCAGCAGCGTCTCGATGTCCTGCGGCTTCACGCCGATCACGACGATGCCCGCACCGTCCACCGCCTCCGCGTTGGCCGTGGTCGTGCGGATTCCGTGGCGGGCGGCCAGCTCTTCGAGGCGCTCGGGGTGACGAGTCGTGGCGACGATCTGTCCCGGCTCGCACCAACCGGAGGAGAGGACGCCGGAGATCAGCGACTCGCCTGCCTTACCGGCGCCGAGCACCGCGAGCGTACGGTCGGTTCCCGCCATGGGCTGGAACCCTACCGCGCTCGAACCCGGGCTACATCATGGCTTCGACGTGAACCTTGCGGTCCAGCGTGCCGTCCACGCGGTAGCGGTCGTAGCCTCGACCGCCGTTCACGTGGTCGTGCGTGCCGTCGCGTGCCCAGATCCAGTCGTTGCCGTCCCCGCCCTGGAGGACGTCCTTGCCCGCGTCGCCCTGGATGCGGTCGCTGCCCGGGCCCGCGCGGATGATGTCGTTGCCGTTGCCGCCGGCGATCGTGTCGTTGCCGCCCAGCCCGCAGATGACGTCGGAGGCCGCCGTGCCGCCGAGCATGTCGGCGCCCGACGTGCCCACGATCGTGCACCGACGGTTCAGGTTGGGCGTGTGCCCCGCTGCGACATAGGGCTCGACGGCGACCGCGACGGCCACCGCGAAGAAGCTGAGCCCGAGGACGAGAACGCGAAGTCGCACGGTCCATGGCATCGACCGTTGCACCCGTTGTCACGATCCCTCACGCGAGCGAATTTGGCTCAGGCGAACATGTTGCGCTCCAGGGCCAGGATCGTCCGGACGTAGACACGGGACTCCCGGAAAAGCCCGTAGCTTCGAACGGCCCTCGGTCCCTGGTAGTACGCGGCGAGCGCGAGCCGCTTGTTCCAGTTGAAGATCCTGAGCATGTGGCGCAGATAGAGGACGCCGACGCGGATGTTGCCCCCGGCGCTCCGCGGGATCCGGTTCCCCACGAGCACGCGCTCGACGAAACGGTGGGTCGCGGGCATGACCTGCATCACGCCCCTGGCGCCCACCGACGAGACAACGTTCGGCTGATTCCCGGACTCCATCCAGGCGAGCGCGCGCACGAGGCTTGTGCTGACCCCGTAGCGGCGTGACCAGTACCCGAGAGCCCACCGGATCGCCGTCGGGCTCGCCGCGCTCCGCCGGTGACCGGTCACCCGGCGCGACGCGCCGCTGACGAGCGCCTTCCGCGTCACGGGGCCGACGATCCCGTCGGCGTGGAGCCCGGCACGGGCTTGGTAGCGGCGAACCGCGCGCTTCGTCCCCCAGCCGAAGGCGCCGTCGATACCTCCGGTCGCCACACCGCGGCGGGCGAGGAGGAACTGGAGGACGGAAACGTCCCAGCCGACCATCCCGCGCCGCATCAGCCGCGTGCCGAAGAGCGGGCGGCCCAGGCGGCCGAGCTTGGCCCTGGTTCGCGGCCCGGGCACCCCGTCCACGGCAAGGCCGTTGCGCTTTTGGAACACACGGATCGCGCGCTTGGTCATGGGGCCGGCGATCCCGTCGATCGGGCCGGCGTAAAGGCCTCGCGACTTGAGCGCGACCTGGAGTCCTGGTGTCTGTCGACCGGCGTCTGCAGGCATCGCCGTCGCCGCGGCAAGCGCAGCGAGGAGAGATGCGAACGCGACGCCCCTGGCGGTTCGCATGGCGGGGTCCTTGGCGGTCCTCCGGCGTTCTCCTCCCCGAATTTGTCGCCCGGGCCGGACCACGAACCGCGGCCACCTCCCGGCCAAGCGAGAGGCAGCCGCATAGCCTCAGTGAGGGCCAGCGGCCCGGCTCGCTCTACGCCCGGATGGGGGAATGGGAGGGGTAAGCGGGCCCTACCCCCTTGGCCTAGGGAGGCCCGCTCACCCGGGTGGGACGCTCGAAAAATCTTGCGTCCCGCGCGACACACGATCTGCGGCCGAATCGCGCGCCACGCCGAAGAGAATAGCCCTCATCCCACGGAGCGCAAGTCCCTTCGGAGCCTCGCCGAAGCTTCGTACGACCCTCGCCACCATGCTGCGCGTGACGACCGCCACGATCGACTGGTCGACGGCCGTCGTGGAGCCCCGGGGCCGCTATCTCGAGCTGGCGGTGCGCCTGAACACGGCGCCGGACTCCGTGTGGAAGACGAGTTCGCGCGCATCAGCCACATGGCGGACGGCCTCGAGCCTATCCGTGACATGGCGGCCGCTATCCGGTCACGCTGAGCGGCGCGGCGACATAGCCGCGCCAGGTCGGCAGATCGTCGACGAAGCACATGAGGGCGTACGCTCCGGCAGGCACGTCGGCCGGCAGAGACCCACTCGCGCCAGGCTCGATGCCGGTACGCACCACCTGCGAATAGAAGGTTGGCGGCTCAGGAAGGGTCCCGCTCTCGTCCCACGTCTGCTGCGACTGCGCGACAAACGCCTCGAGATCCGCAATCGTCGACCCCTCCGCGACGCCAGCGACCGCGAAGGCTCCGAAGTACTCGGTCTGGTTCTCGACCTCCGCCGTGAACGTCCCCGACGACAGCGACTCGGCCCCCTCATAGGTGCAGCCGTCGTCGGTCAGCGTCAGGCGCATCGCACCGGCGGTGCCTTCCGTGCTGGGGGCCTGGGTGATGCTGACGCCTTCCGTGGCTGCGGCTTCCGTGCCCGAGTCGTCGCCGCCGCCGCAGGCAGTCGGGAATAGGATCGCTACGAAGACGGCCAGGACCCCGGTCACACCCATTCCGAACGACACGATTCGCGAGCATACGGCGCCACCGGCGTCTGGGTTGGCGTTCGATGAAGTCGAGCTCCGTCGCGGCGAAGCGCTGTGTGGCGTTGGAGTAGTCGCCGTTTAGGCACGGATTGGGCACGGGCGAGGAGCCCGCACCCGCTCTATTCCAGTCGGGGCGCCGAGATTTGAACTCGGGACCTCTAGTCCCCCAGACTAGCGCGCTAACCAGGCTGCGCCACGCCCCGCGACTCGCCCCATCCTAGCGTCGCGGGGCCCGGCTTGGGCCGGTGCGGGGCTCGGGCCCCGGCCGGGGGTGAAATTGCGCGATTCGGGGCGGTTCCCCGCTGCGGGGTACCCGGATTGCCCCCGTCTGCCCCGCCGGAAGACCCCGCTGTGGCACCCCCGGGGCACGTCCTCCTTGCCGCCCCCGGACGAAGTCCGG
>DAITAN010000247.1:0-4317 GCA_036824235.1 Gaiellaceae bacterium
GCCCTGGGCCGTCGAGCGACCGCGTGCGTGAGAGCTGCTGCCTCCACAGGTCTAGTGTAGGCAGCGTGCCCAGGTCGAACGCCGAGCGGAAGGTGCTCGAGACCGGCTTCGACCCGGCGCGCCTCCCGCCGGGGCAGTACCTGACCCGTAAGTGGCCGGTCCTGCACGTCGGCTCCGTGCCGGTCGCGGAGCCCGCCGGCTGGCGGCTCCGCGTGTGGGGCGCGGTCGAGGAAGAGGTCGAGCTCGGCCTGGAGGAGCTGCGGGCGCTGCCCGCGACCGAGGTCGTCGCCGACATCCACTGCGTCACGCGCTGGAGCCGCTTCGATGCCCGTTTTCGGGGCGTGCACCTCGCCGAGCTCGCTCGACCGACTGCGTCGGCGCGCTTCGTCGTCGCCCACGCGGCGGAGGACTACCGCGCGAACCTCCCGCTGGCCGCGCTCGACGATCCAGGGTCGCTCGTGGCCTACGAAGCCGACGGCGAGCCACTGACGCCCGACCATGGTGGGCCGCTGCGCCTGGTCGTGCCGTCGCGGTACTTCTGGAAGAGTGCCAAGTGGCTCCTGGGCTTGGAGCTGCGCGCCGACGACATGCCGGGCACATGGGAGCGGCTCGGCTACTCGAACGAGGCCGATCCCTGGGCCGAGGAGCGCTACTCAGTCTGAGAGAGCCAGCTGGAGGCGCTTGTTCAGGCGGCCCTTGCTCTTGTGCTCGGGGATCGAGACCGAGCCGATCTCACCCGTTCTCGCGACGTGCGTGCCGCCGTCGGCCTGCAGGTCGAGCCCGTCGATCTCCACCGTACGGACGACCGTGATGGACTCGGGCAGCAGGCTCACCTTCGTGCGGATGAGCTCGGGCCGGCGATCGGCTTCCTCGCGCGGGAGGAAGCCGACGCTGACGGGGCGGTCGGCCGCCACCTCTTCGTTGACGCGCGCCTCGATCTCCCGCACGAGCTCGCCGGAGAGGCCCTCGAGCTCGAAGTCCATCCGCCCGCGCAGCGGTTCCATGCTCGCGCCGGTCACCTTCGACTCGTAGTCGCGCCAGATGACCGCCGAGAGGACGTGCAGCGCCGTGTGCGTCCGCATGAGGGCATGCCGGCGGTCCCAGTCGATCCTCCCCTCGACGAGGTCTCCTTCCGCAGGTAGGGGCCCGTCGCCGCCGAGCCCGTGCCAGACGAGCTCGCCGTCGCGGGCGAGCGAGTCAACCGGCAACCCGCCGAGCGAGCCCAGATCGTGAGGCTGCCCACCACCGCCGGGAAAGAAGGCAGTGCGGTCGAGCGCCACGCGTCTGCCCTCGGCATCGACAGCGAGAACCGTGGCCTCGAACTCCCTCAGATAAGCATCCTCGGCGTACAACGCGTCCGTCGAGGCCATCGCGCGAGCATAGAGAAGGGGCGGCCCGTGGGCCGCCCCTTCGTTGCGTTCGAACGGTCTGGAGACCGGGCTACATACCCATGTCGGGCATACCGCCGGGCATACCGCCACCGCCGACGCCGGCCTTCTCGGGAGCCTCCGCGACGATCGCCTCGGTTGTGAGGATGTTCTTCGCGATCGAGGCGGCGTTCTGGAGCGCCGAGCGGGTGACCATGGTCGGGTCGATGATCCCCGACTTGACCAGGTCCTGGTACTCGCCGGTGTCGACGTTCAGGCCGTGGCCCTTCGTACCGTGCCGGATCTTGTCGACGACGATGGAGCCCTCGAGCCCGGCGTTCTGCGCGAGCTGGCGGACGGGCTCCTCGAGCGACCGGGCCACGATGGACGCGCCGGTGCGCTCGTCGCCCTCGAGCGTGTCGAGCTTGATGGCCTTGCCGGCGTTGAGGAGCGCGACACCGCCACCGGGCACGATGCCCTCCTCGAGAGCAGCCCGCGTTGCCTGCAGGGCGTCCTCGACGCGATGCTTCTTCTCCTTCATCTCCGTCTCGGTGGCCGCGCCGACCTTGATGACGGCGACGCCGCCGGCCAGCTTGGCAAGCCGCTCCTGCAGCTTCTCGCGATCGAAGTCCGAGTCCGTGGTCTCGATCTCCGACTTGAGCTGCTTGATGCGGCCCTTGATGCCCTCCGAGTCGCCGGCGCCGTCGATGATCGTCGTCGTGTCCTTCGTGACGACCACCTTGCGGGCGCGGCCGAGCTGCGAGAGCTTCGTGTTCTCGAGCTTGAGGCCCATCTCCTCGGTGATGACCTCGCCGCCGGACAGGATGGCGATGTCCTCGAGCATGCGCTTGCGGCGGTCACCGAAGCCCGGCGCCTTGACGGCGACGGCGGTGAAGGTGCCGCGCAGCTTGTTCACGACGATGGTCGCGAGGGACTCGCCCTCGACGTCCTCGGCGACGATCAGGAGCGGCCGGCCGGCCTGGATGACCTGCTCGAGCACGGGCAGGATGTCCTTGACGGCGCCGATCTTCTGGTTGGCGATGAGGATGTACGGGTCGTCGAGCACGGCTTCCATGCGCTCGGGATCCGTGACCATGTACGGCGAGAGGTAGCCCTTGTCGAACTGCATGCCCTCGGTGAACTCGAGCTCGAGGCCGAAGGTCTGGCCCTCCTCGACGTTCACGACGCCGTCCTTGCCGACCTTCTCGATCGCGTCGGCGATCACGTCGCCGATCTCGCGCTCGCGCGAGGAGATGCTGGCGACCCGGGCGATGTCCTCCTTGCCCGAGATCTCCTTCGACTGCTTCTTCAGATCCTCGACGACGCTGTCGACGGCGGTCTCGATGCCTCGCTTCAGGCCCATCGGGTTCGCGCCTGCAGCGACGTTCTTGAGGCCCTCGCGGACGATGGCCTGGGCCAGGACGGTGGCGGTCGTCGTGCCGTCGCCGGCGACGTCGTTCGTCGCTGTGGCGACCTCGCGGACGAGCTGGGCGCCCTGGTTCTCGAAGGCGTCCTCGACCTCGATCTCGCGCGCGATCGTGACGCCGTCGTTCGTGATGGTGGGCGCGCCGAACTTCTTGTCGAGCACGACGTAGCGCCCTTTGGGGCCAAGGGTGACCTTGACCGCGTCAGCGAGGGTGTTCACGCCGCGCTCGAGGGCGCGCCGTGCCTCCTCGTTGAAGAGAAGCTCCTTGTGAGCCATATAACTCCTCCGGTTTCTGTGGGCTGGCGACGGGGCGCGCCTAAGCGGCGGCGCCGGCCAGCTCCTTCTTCTTGCTCTTGGACTTCGTCTCGGCAAGCACCTTGGCGAGCACGTCCGACTCCCTCAGGATCAGGTAGTCGTCGCCGCCGAGCTTGATGTCGGTGCCGCCGTACTTCGAGAAGATGATCTCGTCGCCGGGCTCGAGATCCATCTTGATGTACTCGCCGTCCTCGTCCCGGGGGCCCGGGCCAACTGCGAGGACGCGGCCGCGCTGCGGCTTTTCTTTGGCGGTGTCGGGGAGAACGATCCCACTCGCTGTGGTCTCTTCTTCCTCGAGCGCCTCGACGATGAGCCGATCGCCCAGTGGCTGAAGGTTCATCCAGCACTCCTCCTTGCGATGTGACGTATGTCTGGCACTCGACTCAATCGAGTGCCAACGCCATCCTAGCGAATCGAGCGAGCCTCCATCAAGAACTTTCTGGCACTCGTGCAAGCTGAGTGCCAAAGACTCTGCGGCCTCTCGTGACGGCGAGGAGGGTGCCGGCGCACACCAGCGCCATGAGGGCGAAGGGGAGCGCGTCGCCCGCAGCGTCCGCGAGCGCTCCGCCAAGCGAGGGCCCGATGGAGTTGCCCCCGCCCCAGGCGGCGTTCATGAGCCCGAAGGCGAACCCCTGGGCGAGCCCGATGCGCTCGGCTCCGTCCGAGAGGAGCGCCATCGCGGGCGCCCAGAAGGCGCCGAACGCGATGGACGCCGCGACCACCAGCGGCGCGAGGAAGAGCGGGCGCTCGGCGAGCGCAAGAGCGGTGGTGACCACAATCGCCGCGCCGAGAGCGATGCGGAGCGGCAGCAGGCGGCCGACGCGGTCCGAGAAGCGACCGAGCATCGGGGCGATGACCATCTCGATCGCCGCGGCCACGATGAAGACGCCCGCGATGGCCGCGGCGCTCCAGCCGGCATCGCCGAGCTCGAGCGGCACCAGGACCGCCAGGACGCCGAAGAGCAGCGCCGGGAGCGTCATGAGCCAGAGGGCGCCGAGGATGATCGGCCGCTTGAGAGCGCGCGCGAGTTGAGCGATCGGCTGGGGGTCGGCTGCAACGGGAGGCGTCCGCAGTGCCCACGCGGCGAGCACGAGAGCAACTCCGGCGATGCCGAGAAACGTCGGGCGCGCGCCCACGGACTCGGCCAGCGCGCCGAGCGCCGGGCCGAGGAGCGCGCCGAAGATCGCCGCACCGATCGCCGTGCCGAGC
>DAITAN010000248.1:0-4312 GCA_036824235.1 Gaiellaceae bacterium
GGGAGCCCTTCCTTGATGTCGACCAGCACGACGTCTGCGTAGTCGCGCCTGGCGATCTCCTGTGCTGCGGTGGCGCCGACGTTGCCGGCTCCGACCACTGTGACCTTCCGTCTCAAACTCGTACTCCCATCCTGTCGATGATCGCGTCGGCGACCTCGCTGGTCCCAACGGCCGTCGGGTCGTCGCGGGTCGGCTTCATGTCGTATGTGACCTGCGCGCCCTCGGCGATGACATCCGCGATCGCGCCCTCCAGGCGGTCGGCGGCGTCGCGCTCCTCGAGGTGGCGGAGCATCATCACGCCGGAGAGCATCATCGCCATCGGGTTTACCTTGTTCTGGCCCGTGTACTTCGGCGCCGAGCCGTGGGTCGGCTCGAAGACGGCGGCGTGCGTCCCGAAGTTGCCTCCGGGCGCGAGCCCGAGACCGCCGATCAGTCCGGCACAGAGGTCGGAGACGATGTCTCCGTAGAGGTTGGGGCAGACGAGGACGTCGTACTCCTCGGGCCGCTGGACGAGCTGCATCGAGAGGTTGTCCACGATCTTGTCCTCGAACTCGACGTCCTCGTTCTCGGCGGCGACCTCGCGCGCCACCCTGAGGTAGAGCCCGTCGGTGAACTTCATGATGTTGGCCTTGTGCACGGCCGTGACCTTGCGGCGGCCGTTCCTGCGCGCGTACTCGAAGGCGAACTCGACGATTCGCCGCGTCCCGGTCACCGAGATCGGCTTCACCGAGATCCCGGAGCCCTCCCGGATCTTCCCCAGTTCGCGCTGGTCGAGCCAGGCGATCAGCTCGAGCGCCTCGTCGGTCCCGTCCTCGAGCTCGATTCCGGCGTACAGGTCCTCCGTGTTCTCGCGGACGACGACGAGGTCGACCGTGTCGTAGCGCGAGCGGACGCCTGGATAGCTCTTGCACGGCCGCACCTGCCCGTAGAGGTCGAGGCTCTTGCGCAGGGCGACGTTGACCGAGCGGAAGCCCGTGCCGACGGGGGTCGTGATGGGCCCCTTGATGGCGACGCCGTTGCGTTTGATCGACTCGAGGACGTGGTCGGGAAGCGGATTCCCGCCGTAGGAGTCCATCACGTCGGCGCCCGCCTGCTGGACGTCCCAATCGAAGTCGACACCGGTCGCGTCGAGGACGCGCCGCGTCGCCTCGGCGATCTCGGGCCCCGTCCCGTCGCCAGGGATAAGCGTGACTCTGTGTGCCATCGGCCGCGGCCCATTCTACGGGCGCAGAGCCGTGCAGCTGTCCGATACCGTGCCGCTGACAGGGAAGGAGCCCATGAACGACTTCACGCCAGGACTCGAGGGCATCGTCGCCGTCGAGACGGAGATCGCCGAGCCGGACCGCGAAGGGGGTGCCCTTCGCTACCGCGGTATCGACATCGAGGATCTCGTCGGGCGCTACCCGTACGAGAACGTGTGGGGCCTGCTCGTCGACGACGACCTGGACTCGAAGATGCCCGACCCGGAGCCGTACGAGCCGGCGGCTCTCACGGGCGACGCGCCCGCCGACCTCCAGGCCGAGACGGCGCGCATTGCCGGTGCATGGGATCTCGGGAAGCTGAACGAGATCTCGGACGAGCAGGCGCGCGAGGACCTCGGCCGGCTGTCGGCGCAGATGATGTCGATCGTGGCCCGCTCGGCCCGGATCGCGGACGGCAAGGACGACGTCGTTTCCGACGAGGTCGTCGCCCAGGGCTCCACCGCCGCCGAGACGTTCCTCCTGCGCTGGCGCGGCGAGGCCGACCCACGCCACGTGAAGGCGATCGACACCTACTGGATCTGCACCGCCGAGCACGGGCTCAACGCCTCCACCTTCACGGCGAGGGTCGTCGCTTCGACCGGGGCCGATTGCGGCGCTTCGTTGTCCGCGGCCGTCGGCGCGCTCTCGGGCCCGCTCCACGGCGGGGCGCCGGCCTACGTGAAGCCGATGCTCGAAGAGGTCGCCGCCCACGGGGACGCCGAAGGCTGGGTGCGGGAAGCCCTCACGAGCGGCAAGCGGATCATGGGCTTCGGGCACCGCGTCTACCGGGCCGAGGACCCGCGCTCCAGGCTCCTCAAGCGCACTGCCCAGGAGCTCGGGTCGCCCTACGTCGAGGTGGCCGAGGAGCTCGAGCAGGCCGCCCTCGCCGCCCTCCAGGAGCGCCATCCCGAGCGCGTGCTCGCCACGAACGTGGAGTACTACTCGGCCGTCGTGCTCGACGTTGCGGATATCCCGCCGCCGCTTGCCCCCGCCATGTTCGCCTGCTCGCGCGTCGCCGGCTGGTCGGCGCACATCCTCGAGCAGAAGCGGACGGGGAAGCTCTTCCGCCCGTCGGCGACCTACGTCGGCCCCGCCGCCCGCACCCTCGCGTGACGCTCGCCGAGGCCGTCGGCCGCGCGGCCGAAGTCACCGACGAGCGGGCGCTCGCCGATATCCGCCGGGCCGTCGACGACGACCTCGAGGCGGCCGCCCGCAGCCAGGACTACCGCGAGCGCGCCCTCGCCTACCGCGCGATCGGCCAGCTCCGCTTCAACCAGAAGACCGAGCTCCTCCGCCGCGGCCTCGAGGACACGAGCCCGGCGGCGCGAGGCTCCGCGCTGCTCTCACTCGAGCTGCTCTCGCGCGACCATCCTGGGATCGTGAACGCCGTGCGCGGGACCCTGCACTCGCTCGCGAACGAGGATCCCAACGCGGCCGTCCGCCGGATCGCCATCCTCTCGCTGAAGAACGGCTCGCCGCAGGCCGACACGATCACGCTCCTAGCCCACATGGCGGAGGGCGACGAGGACAAGGATCTGCGCGCCGCGGCCGCCTCCGTGCACGGCGTCCTAAAGAAGCGAGCCTCCGAGCGCGCCTAGCCGCTTGACGCGAGTTGCTTCAGTTTGTAAAGCTGTATCTCCTTCAAAAACTGAAGCGCCGCAAGGGGGAACCATGCCGGAGCGCGACATCCTGCAGGCTGCGAACGAGCTCTATTCGGACACGTTCGGGAAGGGCGATCTGCCCATGCCGCCCGGGCGACAGCTGGCCATCGTGACGTGCATGGACGCACGCCTCGACCCCGCCAAGTTCCTCGGGCTCGAGGAGGGGGACGCGCACGTGATCCGCAACGCGGGCGGTCTCGTCACCGAGGACGCCATCCGCTCGCTGATCATCTCCCACTGGCTTCTGGGGACGCAGGAGGTGGCGGTGATCGCCCACACGGACTGCGGGATGCTGACGTTCACGAACGACCAGCTGCACTCGAAGCTCAGCGAGGAGGCCGGCTCCGACGCCGCGGACATCGACTTCAGGCCCTTCTCCGACCTCGAGGAAAGCGTGCGGGGGAGCTTGAGCACGATCCGCGAGTCGCCGCACCTTCCGGGCTCGCTCGAGCTCTCGGGCTGGGTCTACGACATCAGAAGCGGACGCCTCACCGAGGTCGCCGACGTTGCCTCGCCCGCCTAGCCGGCGCTAGCTGCAGCTGCAGACACCGCGGCGCCGGATGACGCCGCAGGCCGGACAGCGCCTGTCCGGGCGCTGCTCGAGCAGCGAGTACCGCTGGGCCAGCATGGCGAGCAGCACGCCCAGCCCTCCACCGAGGGTCAGGGTGCTGATCAGGTCAGGGCTGATGCTCTCCACGATCGCTCCGTGCGCGCGCGCGACGTGCATGAGGGTGCGCCTTGAAGTAGGTATCGCGCCGGCGCCGATCCGAAACATGCGTGTAGATCTCGGTCGTCCCGAGGTCGGCGTGCCCGAGCATCTCCTGGACGCTGCGCAGGTCGGCGCCTCCCTCGAGGAGGTGCGTGGCGAACGAATGGCGGAGAAGGTGCGGATGGATCCGCTCCGGGTCGAGACCGGCTTTCGCCGCGAGCCGCCTGACGATGAGAAACGCGCCGGCGCGGGTGAGCGCCCCGCCCTGGGCATTGAGGAAGAGCTCGGGCCGATGCCGCCTGTCGAGGTACGGCCGGCCCCTGGCCAGGTAGCGGCGCAGAGCCTCGACGGCCTCGCTGCCGAGCGGGACGACGCGCTCCTTGTCGCCCTTGCCCAGACAGCGGACCGTACGGCTCTCCAGGTCGACTCCGCCGCGCTCGAGGCCCACCGCCTCGCTCACACGGAGCCCGCCGCCGTACAGGAGCTCGATGAGGGCGCGGTCGCGCAGGCTGCGGGGTGTCGCGCTGTTGGCGGCCTCGATCAGGCGCTCGACCTCGCCCAGCGAAAGCGAGCGGGGAAGCTTTTGGCGTCGCCGTGGGAGGTCGACGTCGGCAGCCGGGTTGTCGCTTCGCTGGCCCAGCGCCACGAGGTGGCGGTAGAAGGAGCGGGCAGCGGCGGCCCGGCGCGCAATCGAGCTCGGC
>DAITAN010000249.1:0-4300 GCA_036824235.1 Gaiellaceae bacterium
GACTCGATCAACCCCGACATGGTCGACGGGGCCGCCGGCGAGGGCGAGATCGCCCGCTTCGTCGGTGCGTGGCTCGAGGACGCCGGGCTCGAGGTCGAGGTCGAGGAGCTCGCGCCCGGCCGGTTCAACACCGTGGGAATCGCGCGCGGGTCGGGCGGCGGCCGCTCGCTTCTCTTCAACGCCCACATGGACACCGTCGGCGTCGCCGGCATGGAGCGGCCGTTCGAGCCTACGGTCGAGAACGGGCGGCTGCACGGCCGCGGCTCGTACGACATGAAGGCCGGCCTCGCCGCGATCATGCTCGCCGGCGCCGATGCGGCGGGAGCGGGGCTGCGCGGCGACGTGATCGTCACCGCCGTCGCCGACGAGGAGGTCGCCAGCATCGGCTCCGCGCGGATCGCGGAGCGCTACAGCGCCGACGCCGCCATCGTCTCCGAGCCCACCGAGATGCGACTGGCGCTCGCGCACAAGGGGTTCGTGGGCTTCGAGATCGAGACGAAGGGCCGTGCGGCTCACGGCTCCCGGCCCGACCTCGGCGTCGACGCCATCGCCCACATGGGCCACGTCCTGGTGGGCATCGAGGAGCTCGACCGCCGGCTCCGCGCCGAACCGACGCACCCGCTCCTCGGCAGCGGGTCGCTCCACGCCTCCGTGATCGAAGGCGGCCAGGAGTTCTCCAGCTATCCCGAGCGCTGCCTCCTCAAGGGCGAGCGGCGCACGATCCCGGGCGAGTCGACGGAGCACGTCGAAGGCGAGCTGCGCGAGCTTCTGGGCGACATCGACGGCGAGATCCGCATCGTGGTCGCGCGGCAGCCCTTCGAGACCCCACCGGAGGAGTCGATCGCCGAGCTCGTCTCGCGCCACGCAGAGAGCCCGGAGATCGTCGGCGTCCCGTTCTGGGCCGACTCCGCGCTCCTCTCTTCCGCCGGGATACCGACGGTGGTCTTCGGGCCTGCGGGCGAGGGTGCGCACGCCGTCGAGGAATGGGTCGATCTCGTCAGCGTTGAACGCTGTGTGGAGATCTATTCGGCGGTCGCGCGTGAGCTCTGCGCCTGAGACGATCCGGATCGGCGGCGATCTCGAGGTTCGACGGCTCGGGTACGGTGCCATGCGGCTCTGCGGGCCGTCGATCCTCGGCTGGCCGGACGACCGCGAGAACGCGCTGAACGTCCTGCGCCGCGCCGTCGAGCTGGGCGTGAACCTGGTCGACACGGCGGATGCGTACGGGCCGGAGGTGAACGAGCTCCAGGTGGCGGAGGCGCTTCATCCGTACAAGGAGGGGCTTGTCGTCGCCACCAAGGGCGGGCTCGTGCGAACCGGACCAGGCCCGTGGCCGAGCGACGCGCGTCCCGAGCACCTCCGCGAGGCCTGCGAGGCCAGCCTGCGCCGCCTGCGGCTCGAGCGCATCGACCTCTACCAGCTCCACGCTCCCGACCCGAAGGTGCCGTTCGAGGAGTCGGTCGGCGAGCTCGCGCGCCTGCGCGAGGAGGGGAAGATCCGCCACGTCGGGCTCTCGAACGTGACCGTCGACGAGCTCCACCGCGCCCAGGAGATCGTCCCCGTCGTCTCCGTGCAAAACCGGTACAGCCTGGCCGACCGGGCTTCGGACGACGTGATCGACGAGTGCGAGCGGCAGGGGATCCCGTTCCTGCCGTGGTGGCCGCTCGCGGTCGGCGACCTCGCCCGCCCGGGCGGCATGCTGGACGAGGTCGGCACAGCCCACGACGCCACGCCGGCGCAGGTCGCCCTCGCGTGGCTCCTGGCCCGCTCCCCGGTCGTCGTCGTCATCCCGGGCACCGCCTCGCTCGATCACCTCGAGGAGAACGTGGGCGCGGCAGAGGTCGAGCTTACGGACGACGAGTTCGCCCGTATTGGCTCGTCCTAGGGGCGGAGCTTGGAGGTATTGACGACGCGGAAGTCCGAGCCCTTCACGCGATGCAGCGTGTGCAGCTGGTCGTTGTTCCAGCGCGGGTCCGGGACGCCCGAGATGAACCAGCTCGAGCCGTTGTCGGCCACGATCATCCCGTAGCGCTTGAGGGCCCGCAGGATCACGCGCGCCTGGGGCGGGTAGTTGGCGACGGGGAAGTTCGCCCGTAGCCGTAGACGTAGGCCCATGGGCGGGAGGCGCGGGCTCGTGTAGCTGCTCGCGAAGTGGCGGGCCGGGTAGATGAACGCCCGCCGCGACCGCTTGACCGTGAAGCGCAGCGCGTGGTTGATGACGCCCCTCGCCACCTCGTCGTAGCGCGCGAGGCCGGGGAGGATCGCCAGGCCGGCGGCGTCCGCCGACGTCCACCCGAGCGGACGCATCCTGTTCGAGGTCATGCTCCAGATCGCCCCGGAGCCCGCGTCCCAGGCGGGATGGAGGTCGAAGAGCTCGTAGAGCGTGCACGAGTCGCGGTCGACGATGATCGCGTGTCGGTCGCCGTCGGCGTCCGGCCCGCCCTCGATCGCCACATCGGGCGGGATCGGGTACGGCCCCGGATCGCTTTCGTCGTCGTAATGGAAGTCGACGGCCGTCCTGGCCTGCGACGATCCGACGACGGTGACGGGGATTCCGATCGGGCCGCCGTCCCAGAGGCCCGAGCCGAAGTCCGCGTGGACGTACTGAGTCGCGCCGATCGAGTTGACGAGCGTGCGCGAGTCCGTCCGCACCGGGAGCCTGTCGACAGGCTTGTTCCACACGCTCGAGGCTGGGAAGACCGGGCAGTTGGGCGCCCCCGGAAGGGGCGAGCCGAGCGCAGCCGGGGCGGCGAGGAGGGCCGCGGCGAGCGCCGATCCGAGCGCGAGCCTCATGCTGTCGTTGTGGCCTCCCGGCTCGTGACCGTCAATCCCCGGGCTGGAGGATTCCGGCCATCCGCATCCAGCGGTCGATCTCGCAGCCGTTCTGACGGCTGAACGTCGCGTTGACCTCCGCGCCGTCGAGCGTGCCGACGATCTCCGCCTCCTCGGGGCCGCCGTAGATCTGCGTGCAGACGACGTCGGCCGGAAGGGGGTCGAGGGCGGCCGGATCCGCCTCGAGCGCCATGCAGGCCTTCTCCGGCCGCAGGTGTGTGCCGCCGGGCGGGTCGCAGGTCAGCGTCATCTCCTGCGAGGCGCCGTCCTTCCCCTGGAGCCAGACCGTGATCGTGAGCTCGGTGCCGGCCGGGGCGGGTGCCTCACCCGTGCCCGTGTCGCCCCCTCCGGCGTCGCCGCTCGAGTCTTCGGAATCCGAGCCGCAGCCCACTGCGAAGAGCGCTACGAGTGCTGCGAGGAGGACGAGGCCAGCTCGTCGGTGCGCCGCGCCATCTCGACGTCGGCGTCCGTGATCGCGCGCTTGACGTGTGTCCACCACCGAACCGTAACCGCGTTCCAGCTGATCGTGATGTCCGGATGGTGATTCGCCGCTTCCGACGCCTCGGCCACGCGGTTCACGAAGACCATCGCCTCGGCGAAGTCCTTGAAGCGGAAGCCGCGCTGGAGCGCGCCCCGAACCTCGTTCCAGCCCTCCGGGAAATCCGTCATTCGAGCGCATTGTCGTCCACCGTGAGAGTTCCGTCAGCGAGAACTCCCTCCACGCTGATCGGCAGGTCGCTCCAGGTGACGTCGCCCTCGGTCGTGAGCCCCTCGAGCCCGTCGAGGTCGAGGCCGACGACGGAGATCGAGCCGCCGCCGCACTGGGGCGGGAAGGACTCGGCCAGGGCCGCGCAGAGCTTCACGTCGTCCCCGTTCGCCAGCAGGCTTCCGGTGACCACGGCGGGCCCCTCGTGGTCGACGGCCTCCTCGACCGAGATCTCCGCGGGGTCGCCGCCGGCAGGCTCGTCGTCACCGCCGCAGCCGGCGAGAGTGAGTGCAGCCAGAACGGCTGCGAAGAGAGAGATCGTCCTCATGCCCATCTGACCGGCAGTCCGCCGGAAAGGTTCCCGCAGCCTAGGAGACGGCCAGGCTGTTAACCGAGCCGTCCGCAATCGACCACGCGGCCAGCTCGCCGGTGCGGAGCGAGAGGATCACGTACGGGCGGCCCTCCCAAAGGCCGATGTTCTCCACGTCCGTCCGCGACGGCCGCGGCGGCGAGGACGGATGCGAGTGGAAGACGGCCAGCTCGTAGCCCTCGTCCTCGAGGAACCAGGTCTCGGGATCGACCTCGAGCTCGAAGCGGTATGGGCTCGCCGCCCGGTTGCGGCCAGGAACGAAGCGCTCCACGGTGCCGTCCTTGAGGACGAGGAGGCCGCACGCTTCGTTGGGGAGCTCCGCCTCGGCGTGCTCGACGAGCGCCGAGCGCACCTCGGCGGGGATCACCACCAGATGCGGTCCTCCATCGACT
>DAITAN010000250.1:0-4284 GCA_036824235.1 Gaiellaceae bacterium
TGGCCGACATGCCCTTGCGGCCTGGGCCGCGGGCAAGCGGGAAACCGTCGAGGCGTGGCTCGGGTGGTTCGACGAGTCGTGCGATCTGGAGCGCCACCCCGAGATCGCCGTCCTCGAGGCGTGGTCGCACGGGGTGGCCGGGCGGCCTTCGCACTCGGAGCGGTGGCTGGCGCTCGCCGAGCGCGCCACGCTCAGAGAGCCGCTCCCGGACGGGAGCGCATCCATCGAGCCATGGCTGGCCGTCGTCCGTGCGATGCATTGCGTCGGCGGCATCCCGCAGATGCAGACCGATGCCGAGCTCGCCTTGCGCGAGCTCGGGCCGGCGAGCGGCTGGCGTCCGGCGGCGCTCGTCCTGCGCGGTGCGGCGCAGTTTCTTCTCGGCGAGGACGATGCCGCCGATGCGGCGATGGCCGACGCGGCCGAGGAGGCCGAGAGCATCGGCGTCGTCCCGTCCAGGATCGTCGCCCTCTCGGAACGCTCCCTGCTCGCTGCCGCCCGCGGAGATGAGACAGGCGCGGGCGCGCTCGCCCGCGAGGCCCGCGCCCTCGTGGAGGAGCACGGGCTCGAGGGCCACGTGCGCTGCGCGCTTGCCTTCGCCGTCTCGGCGCGACGCGAAGCCCAACTCGGAAATCTCGATCGCGCGAAGCGGGAGCTGGCGCTCGCGCGCTCGCTCGAGCCCCAGCTGACACGCACGCTGCCCTGGTACTCGGTGCAGGCGGCTTTCGAGCTCGCGCAGGTGCATCTCTCGATCCTTGACGCGACGGGGGCGAGGGCGTGGCTCGCCGTAGCCGACGAGGTCTTTCTCCGCCGCCCGGAGCTCGGCGTCCTGGTCGCGCGGCGGGCCGACCTGGGCAAGCAGGTCGATCGGGTGGCCGCGGTTCAGAAAGGGAAGGCGTCCACGCTGACGGCGGCCGAGCTGCGCCTGCTCCCGTTCCTGTCCACCTACCTCTCCTTCCGGGAGATCGGGGAGCAGCTGTTCGTCTCGCGGAACACGGTCAAGACGCAGGCGATCTCCGTCTATCGCAAGCTCGGGGTCTCGTCGCGCAGCGATGCGATCGAGCGCGCGGGCGAGCTCGGGCTCGTAGACCGCGCCTCCTAGGCCTCGCGGCGGATTTCATCCGTGTGGGGTGATGCCCAATGGCCTTGGCAGGAGTTGAATCCCTCAGTTGCCGTGGACGATCCGGGCATCACCCTTCGCAGGCTCGCAATTCACGATGACGCCTACATCGGATCGGTCCTCGCGCGCGGGCTGCGGGACACCGTCCCGTCGGGCCTCGATGCGAAGACGCATGCGATGGTGCGCGTCGGGGCGCTCGTCGCCGTAGGCGCGGCTCCCACCGCTTACATGTGTGCGATCGAGGCGGCCCTCGAGGCAGGGGCAACCGAGCAGGACATCGTGGGCGTCCTCACGGCGTTGCTGCCCACCCTCGGCCCCGACCGGGTGGTGGCCGCGGCGCCCGGCCTCGGCCTCGCCCTCGGCTATGACGTGGACGAGGCACTGGAACGCCACTCGGAGTGAAGATACTCCGATGAGCGAGGCAATCGGAGCGCAGCCGGCGGCGGCGCCCAGGCGAGCCGGGCTCGTTCTCGTGTCGCTGATCCTCGTCGCGGCGGTCGCCAACCTCAACCTCTCGGTCGCCAACGTCGCCCTGCCGTCCATCGGCACGGCGTTCGACTCGTCCCAGACGATGCTCAACCTGATCGCGGTCGGCTACTCGCTTGGGCTCGCGGCGTCCGTCCTCTGGCTGGGGGCTATCGGCGACCGCTACGGGCGCAAGCTCCTGCTTGTGCTCGGCATGCTCCTCTCGATCCCGGCGAGCCTGCTGGCGGCCTACGCACCCTCCGGCGAGGTTCTGTTCGTCGCGCGGCTCGTCGGCGGGTTCTCGGCCGGCATGGCCTACCCGACCACGCTCGCCCTGATCACCGCCCTCTGGGCCGGGCCGGGGCGAACCCGCGCCATCGCGCTGTGGTCTGCGATCGGCGGCGGTATCGCGGCGCTCGGGCCACTGGTCGCTGGGGCGCTCCTGGAGCACTTCTGGTGGGGCTCGGTCTTTCTCGTGACTCTGCCGCTCGTCGGCTTCGCCCTGTTGATGGCCGTCCTCTTCGTCCCCAGCCATGTCAACGAGACGGCGGAGCCCGTCGACAACTTCGGCGGAATCCTCTCACTGGTCATGGTCGGCACCCTGATCCTTGGCATCAACTTCGCGCCGGTCCCCAACCAGGGCGCCCTGGCGGTCGGGCTGCTCGCGATCGCGCTCGCGACGGGGCTCGGATTCGTGCTCAGGCAGCGCCGCGCGCCTAATCCGCTCTACGACCTCCACGTTGCGTCGCGGCGGGTCTTCTGGGTCGCCGCGTGCGGCGGCATCATCGTCTTCGGCTCGCTGATGGCGGGAGCGTTCGTGAGCCAGCAGTACCTGCAGAACGTGCTCGGCTACTCGACGGTCGAGGCCGGTGCAGCGATCCTGCCGGCGATCGTCTTCATGATCCTCGTGGCACCGCGATCCGCCAAGCTCGTCGAGGCGAGGGGGGCCCGTTTCCCGCTACTGGCCGGCTACGTCTTCCTGCTGCTGTCCTTCCTGTCGATGCTGCTCCTCTGGAAGGAGGGCACCCCGTACTGGCAGGTCGGCATCGCGTACGTCTTCATCGGCATCGGCGTCGGCCTGGCCGGAACGCCGGCGTCGCATGCGCTCACCGGCTCCGTGCCGGTGCAGCGGGCCGGGATGGCCTCCGGAACGGCCGACCTCCAGCGCGATCTCGGAGGAGCGCTCCTGACCTCGGTCTTCGGTGCCCTGCTCGCGGCCGGGTACTCCACGGCGATGGGTACGGCGATCACGGAATCCCCCGAAGGACAGCAGGCCGTCGACAGCACGCAGAGCCAGCTCCAGCTCTCCTACGCCAGCGCGGCCGACCTTGCAGCACAGAACCCCAAGTACTCGAGCGAGATCATCGACGCCGCGAAGTCCTCGTTCCTGCAGGGAGACCAGTGGGCCTACACCGCCGGCATCGTCGCGGTGTTCGCAGGCGCGGTTCTCGTCTTTCTCGCGTTCCCGCGGAGGGCCGGCGAGCGGCAGCTTCTCGCCGAATACCATGCTGCGGACACCGCATCCGCATCGAGCGGCTCGCCCGGCACGGGCGGAGAGCCGGCGCCCGCGTGACGGATTCGTTCGCGCCCCCGCCCGTCGCCGCGCCGTAAGCTTCGCGGGTCGCCCGACGGAGGAGGATTTTCATGACAGGTGCCCGACCCGGCCCGATCGTGGTCGGCTACGACGACGAGGAGGCCGCGAGGCGCGCGCTCGACCGCGCTCTCGAGGAGGCGAAGGCAAACGGGACAGGTCTCGTAGTCGTCGCGGTCGTCGAGCTTCCGCTCGACCCCGAAGGGCCCCAGAACTTCGGCACGTTGGACGACAGCCCGGCGCGGATGATCCCTCTCGTCGTGCCTGACGAGCTCGAGCCCGTGCTCGCGCACGCCCGAGAGCGGGTGGCGGCCGAGGGCGTCTCCGCCGACTTCCTCTGGGCGGCCGGGGACCCCGCCAACGTGCTCGTCGACGTCGCTCGGGACCGCGGGGCGTCCCTCGTCGTCGTCGGCTCGCATCATCACGGCTTTATGGCGAAGCTCCTCGGAACCGACGTCGCCGCCGAGGTGAAGCGCCACGCGGGCGCGGACGTGCTCGTCGTCGAGTAGCCCGCCGGCGCGACCCGCAGTCTTCACCCCATCGGCATGATGCCGCCCGGTCGGTGGTGCGGTTGGATCACGATGCCAAGGAGGAGCGGATGAAGAACGACAACCGAATGGGGCTCGCGGCGATCCCGATCGTCGTCGTCATCCTCGGTGTCCTGTTCGCGATCATGCTCCTCGGCGAGCTCGGGGTCTGGGGCTGGGTCATCTTCGGCGTGGTCTCAGCGGCGGCCCTCGCGGTCGTCGGCGTCGTCCTGGCCAGGCGGCCGACGCACGCCTCGGAGCTTGATGCCCCGACCTCCACGCGACGGGCCGCCGAGCCCGACGGCACGTTCAGAGTCGTGCTCGTCTGCGACCAGAGCTGTACCTCGCCCGCGTTCGTCGACGAGGTCGTCGAGCACGCTGGCGGCCGGCGGCTCGAAGTGTTCGTCGTCGCGCCGGAGCTGGGCTCGCGTCTCTCGCTCTGGACCGGGGACGACGCGGCCCGAGGAGTCGCGAGCGAGCACCTCGGGGCGACGCTCCGAGCGCTCGAGACGGCCGGCGTACCCGCCCGCGGTGAGCTCGGCGCCCACGACCCGATCCGCGCCGCTGACGACGCGCTGCGGGAG
>DAITAN010000251.1:0-4276 GCA_036824235.1 Gaiellaceae bacterium
CAGAGCCGACCTCGAGGAGATCAAGCGCTCGTTCGCGGCGGGCGCGCGCCGCGCGCGCGAGGCGGGGCTCGACGGGGTCGAGATACACGGCGCGAACGGCTACCTCTTCACGCAGTTCCTCTCCTCGGCCATCAACGAGCGCGAGGACGAGTACGGCGGCCCGCTCGAGAACCGGGCGCGGCTGCTGCTCGACACGGTCAAGGCCATCCGGGCCGAGGTCGGGCACGACTTCCACGTCCAGGTAAAGGTCTCGACGACCGAGCATGCGAACGCCTTCCTCCCGTGGCTCGGGGCGGGGAACACGATCGAGGACTCGGTGCAGGTCTGCCGCTGGCTCGAAGAGGCCGGCGCGGACGCCATCCACGTCTCGTCGGGCAGCACCTTCCCCCACCCCGAGAATCCCGCGGGGGAGTTCGCCCTCGATGACATGGTGCACAGCTACGACATCATGCTCTCGAGCGGCAAGAAGACCTTCCGCAACTACGTGCTCTTCCGGCTCTGGCCGGCGAACAAGGTCATGCAGAAGCGCTGGGAGCGCGACCCCGCGACGGTTCCCGCGCGCTGCCTCCCGGACGCGGCGGCCGTGAAGAAGGCGGTCGGGATCCCCGTGATCGTCACCGGCGGGTTCCAGCAGGCGTCGCTGATCGCGGGCGCGATCGAGCGCGGCGACTGCGACGCGGTCTCGATCGCGCGCGGGCTCGTCGCCAACAACGACCTCGTCGAGCTCTTCCGGGCGGGCCACGACCTGCCCCCGCGGCCGTGCACGTACTGCAACAAGTGCCTCTACAACGTCCTCGAGCACCCGCTCGGCTGCTACGACGAGCGGCGCTTCGACTCGCGCGAGGCGATGATCGAGCAGATCATGTCCGTCTACGCTCCCGCCGCATGACCGAAAACGCCGCCGAACACGGAATCTCGCAGTTCCTCCCGCATGAGGGACCGCGAAAGGGCCTGGCCTTCTGCATGTCGGGGGGCGGCGACCGCGCGGCGCTCTTCCACCTCGGCGCCCTGCGCCGCATGAACGAGCTCGGGATTCTCTCCAAGATCGACACGTTCACGTCGGTGTCGGGCGGCAGCATCATGGCGGCGCAGCTCGCCACCTTCATGCAGGGCGCGAAGCGCGAGCCCGGCAAGCCGATCGAGGGCTTCGAGGAGGGTGTGGCGAAGCCCATGCGCAGGTTCGGAGCGGCGGACCCCCGCACGGGCGCGGCCCTCGCCCGCCTGAAGCCGACCAAGTGGTTCACCCCGGGCGCGCAGAGCGAGGCGCTCGCAGCCGCGTACGCGCGGGGCCCGGCGCCCGGGCGGCTCGAGGACATGCCCGACACGCCGCGATTCGTGTTCCTCGCAAGCGACATGCGCTTCCGCGACCAGTGGGTCTTCGATACGGGCAAGCGCCTGGTCGGCAGCTCGTCGGCCGGGTACGGACCGCTCGGGACGTGGACGCTCGCGCAGGCCGTCGCGGCGTCCTCCTGCGTGCCGGGCGCGTTCAGCGTCGTCAAGGCGAAGCAGGAGCCGTCGTCCCTCACGGGCGGCTCCTACAAGGAGCGCGACCGGGACGAGCTCGTCGGCGAAATCGACCTCTCCGACGGCGGCATGTTCGACAACCTCGGCGTCGAGCCCGTCTGGCAGGACCACGAGACCGTCCTCGTCTCCGACGCGGCCCCGTCCTTCAAGCCGAACCCGGAGGTCGGCTGGCTCTGGAGCGCCCTCCGCCAGGGGGTCATCCTCCTCGAGCAGGCGACGGAAGTGCGCAAGCGCTGGCTCGTCTCGAGCTTCCTCGCCGAGCAGCTCCGTGGCGCGTACTGGGGCATCGCGTCGAAGCCCAGGAACTACGGCCTGGAGGCGGAGCACACCGCCTACTCCGAGAATCTCATCCGCGACTACATCGCTCCGATCCGCATCGACCTCGACGTTTTCTCGGAGGGCGAGATCGCCGTCCTCGAAAACCACGGCTACCTGATGGCGGAGATCGCGCTGCAGCGCCACGCCAAGGACCTCGGCGAAGCGAACTGGCCGAAGGCCGTCGCGCCGCACGAAGACTGGCTGAACGAGAACAAGGCGCAGAAGGCCTTGACCGGCAGCGACAAGACGCACATGTTCATCCGCCCGCGCATCAACCCCTGAGGCGGGGCCGATGGGCCAGCTCGAGTTCGACGAGAGCCTGGGCAAGGAGCTCGAGTCCCTGTACCGCACTCGCGACGTCCTTCGTCGCCGCGCCCTGATCCGCGAGGCGCTCGGTGCCAGGCGAGGCGAGCGCATTCTCGACGCCGGCTGCGGGCCCGGCTTCTACCTCGCCGAGCTGCTCGACGACGTCGGGGACGAGGGATCCGTGGTCGGCGTGGACCAGAGCCCGCAGATGCTCGCCCTGGCGGCCGGTCGTCTCGAAGGGCGGGACAACGTCGCTTTCCACGAGGCGGAGGTGAGCTCCATGCCGGTAGAGGCCGAGGACTTCGACGCGGCGCTCTGCGTCCAGGTGCTCGAGTACGTGCCGGATGCGGCTGCCGCCCTGGCCGAGATCCGGCGGGCGGTGCGACCAGGTGGACGCGTCGTCGTGTGGGACGTCGACTGGAGCACCGTGTCCTTCCACTCGGCGGATCCCGAGCGGATGCAGCGGGCGCTGAAAGCCTGGGACGGCCACCTCGCGCATCCCGCCCTTCCACGCACGCTCGCCACAGCGCTGCGCGCCGCCGGCTTTGAGGACATCCGCGCCGAGGGGCACGCATTCGCATCCGCGGAGCTCGACCCGGAGACGTACGGCGGCGCTCTCCTACCCCTGATCGAGCGCTACCTCGCCGGCCGAGAGGACGTCGGCCACGAGGCGGCGGCGTGGGCGGCCGAGCAACGCGACCTGGGCGAGCGTGGCGAGTACTTCTTCGCCGTCACCCAGGTCTGTTTCACGGCGACCCGCTCCTAGTAGAGCTTCTCGCCGCGCTCGAGCATCCCCATGAACTTCGCCAGCCGGCGCTCGCGCGTCTCGGGCTTCTTCGCGTCCTCGAGCTGGAAGATGATCGCGAAGCGGTTCGACTTGTTCAGCGTGGCGTAGAACTCGGCCGCCTTGGCGTTGTCCTTCAGCGCCTTCTTCAAATCGGCGGGCTCGGTCACGTTCGCCGATGACGCGTAGGCCGCATCCCAGCGGCCGTCGGCCTTGGCGAGCTCGACCTGCTCGAGGCCGGCGGGCCTCATCCGCCCCGCCTTCTTAAGAGCCTCGATCTTCTCGACGTTGATCCTCGACCACTTGCTCCTCGACCGTCGAGGCGTGAACTTCTGCAGGTAGAACCGCTCGTCGAGCGTCATGACCTGGCTGTCGATCCAGCCGTAGCAGAGAGCCACGTCGAGGGCCTCGGGGTAGACGACGGTCTGCACGCCGGATCCCTTCTTGGCGAACTTCAGCCACACCCCGTCAGAGCCCGCGTGCTCCTTGTCGAGCCACGCCTCCCACTCCTCCGGAGAGGCGAGCGTGAGGATCGGCTTGCCGTCTTTTCCGGTCTCCGGCGCCACGGCGCCAGTATCCGTGAATCCGCTCTCAAGGCGGGACTTCGGAGCGCCGATGAGTGGATCGTGCGCGCGACGATCCTCGGCTCGGTCGGGGTCCTCTGGGGAGGAGCGATTGTCGCGAGCGGTCTCCTGGATCGCACCGCCTCACCGGACGCCGCCACGGCGATCGGCGAGCTCATGGCGCTGGCCGTGGGCGCGCTTCTGCTCGCCGCCGGCGCCCGTGCGCTCGTCAGGCGCTTCCTGTAATAGGAGGGCTTGGCGAAATAGTGGCGGTGCCGCCGGGCCGCGCTGCTCGCCCCGATGCCGCGTCCTCAGTCGCGCCCGTAGCTCACTCGCTACGAACGCTCCCTGCGTCCTTGCCTCGGAACGACCATCGCACCCCGGCGACGAGCACCATTCCGCCAAGCCCTCCTAGCGGGTCGCGCGCTCGGCGAAGCGGTCGGCGAGGGCCGCGATCGTCAGCGACGGATTCGGGCCGACCGGGCCGGGCATGACCGAGCCGTCCGCGATCGTGAACCCGGGATAGCCGTGGACCTCGCCGTACTCGTCGACGACGCCCTCGTCCGCGGTCCGCCCCATCGGGCAGCCGCCGAGCGGGTGCACGGTGATCAGTCGCCCCAGGTACCAGGTCGGGTTGCGCTGGAACTTCGCGCCGAGCGACTCCGCGATGTCACGTGAGAAGTCCCCCAGCCGGTCGAAGAACGGGCCTGACTTGCCCTTGACCCAGTCCAGCTGGAGCTTCTCGTCGTCCGCGAGCGTGAACGTCCCGTCCGGGATGTCA
>DAITAN010000252.1:0-4249 GCA_036824235.1 Gaiellaceae bacterium
AGGACGTCGTCGTCTGGGAGCTCCAAGCCGCCGCCGCACGCTTCGAGCGCCTCGGCGCGGCCCGCGACGCCGACCGGGTAGCCGAGCTCCTCATGCGAGACATCTCGACGGACGTTCTGAAGACGTTCCTCTTCACCGACATCGTGGGCTCGACGGAGCTGGCGAGCGCCGTCGGCTCCGACCGCCACTGGGTCAACCTGCTCCGCCGCCACGACGATGCGCTCCGCGCGATCTTCGCGGACTTCCAGGGGCAGGTCGTCGACCACACGGGCGACGGGTTCTTCGCGGCCTTCGAGGAGCCGGCGGACGCCGTCGGCGCGGCGATCGCGATCCAGCGCGCGGTCGACCAGGAGTTCGAGTTCGATATCCGCATCGGCGTCCACATGGACGGAGCGCTGCAGACGAGGGAGAACTACCACGGCAAGGGCGTGCACGCGGCCGCCCGCATCGGCGCCGCGGCAACCGGCCGGGAGGTCCTCGCCAGCGAGGCGACGATGCGCGAGCTGCCGCAGTTCCAGGCGTCCGACCACCGCGCCGTCACCCTCAAGGGCTTCAAGGAGCCCATCGAGGTCTGCTCGGTCGCCTGGCAACAGGCCGGCTAGGGCTCGTCCCAGACCAGCGCGCCGCCGACCACCGAGAGCCGTCCGTACGCCGTCGTGGTCGTGTGGCCGTCCTCGTCGATCGAGTAGCGCCCGAGGATCGAGTCGCGGTCCTTCGTCTCGCGCGCGACGCGTGTGACCGCGACGCGCTCACCGCCGCCCGCTGCGATCGAGTCGAGGACGAGTGCCGTTGCCTCGTAGCCGTACAGCGCGAAGGGCGCGCGCTGGGCGACGAAGAAGCGGGTGCGCTCGGCGGCGGAGGCGTTCATGCTCTCGGCGAGCCAGTCTTCCACGACGCCCTCGGAGCCGAGGAGCCACATGCTCGGAGCGTGCGCATGGAGATCGCGCCACAGCCCGACGGCGCCGGACCCGGCGACGCCCACGTAGAGCACGGCGTCCGCCTCGCCCACGTCCTCCGCCCACGGCTCGTCGAGGTTCCAGACCGGACGCGTCCGCACGGCCAGGCCTCGCTCTCTCGCCGCCACGTCGCACATCGCGCCGACCGCGACCCCGTAGTCGGCGTCGTGATCGTGGACGATCAGCAGCTCCCGCGCTCCGACACCGACGAGCCAGTCGGCGATCGCACGTGCCCCGATGCCGTCATGGGGCATGAGCCGCACCAGGGTCGGGCCGTGCAGGCCGGCGAACGTGGCCACGGGCGCCACCTGGAGGAGCCCGGCCTCGCCGAGGATCGGCGCAGTCTCGCGCACCTGCGAGGAGTGGAAGTCGCCGAGATAGGCGACCGCAGCCGGGTCGTCTACGGCCCGGCGCGCGTTAGCCACCGCTTGCTCCTCGCGGTCCTCGCCGAAGGAGTCGAGAGCGACGAGCTCCACCCCTGCGTCCGCCTGCTCGAGGGCGAGCCGTGCTCCACGGAGCAGCTCACGTCCCAAGCGCGCCGCCGGCCCGCTCAGAGGCAGGCTGGCGTAGACGCGATGCACCTCGGCTAGGCGGACTCTTCTTCGAGCTCGTCCAGCGCGAGCGCGTGCCCCGCGCTCGTCACCAGCGTCGGCCGGAGGTTCCGCTCGATCGTCTCCTTCGTGATCACGCACTTGGAGACGTCCTTGCGGGACGGGAGCTCGAACATGACGTCGAGGAGGGCGAGCTCGATGATCGAGCGGAGGCCGCGGGCGCCTGTCTCGCGCTCGAGCGCCTTGTCCGAGATCTGCCAGAGCGCGTCCTCGGTGAAGACGAGCTCGACGTTGTCGTAGGAGAAGAAGCGCTGGTACTGCTTGACGAGCGCGTTCTTCGGCTCGAGGAGGATCTGGACGAGGTCCTCGCGCGTGAGCTGGTGCACCGCAGAGATGACCGGGAGCCGGCCGATGAACTCCGGGATGAGCCCGTAGGAGAGGAGGTCCTCGGGCATGACCGACGAGAGGAGCTCGCTCGATTCGATCGCCCGGCGCGACTTGACGTCGGCGCCGAAGCCGACCTGGTTCTTGCCGATCCGCTTGCTGATGATCTTCTCCAGCCCGGCGAAGGCGCCGCCGCAGATGAAGAGGATGTTCGTCGTGTCGATGGAGAGAAACTCCTGGTGCGGATGCTTGCGGCCGCCCTGGGGCGGCACGCTCGCGACCGTGCCCTCGAGGATCTTGAGGAGCGCCTGCTGGACGCCCTCGCCGGACACGTCGCGCGTGATCGACGGGTTGTCGGCCTTGCGGGCGATCTTGTCGACCTCGTCGATGTAGATGATCCCGGTCTCGGCCTTCTTGACGTCGAAGTCCGCGGCCTGGATGAGCTTCAGGAGGATGTTCTCGACGTCCTCGCCGACGTAGCCGGCCTCGGTGAGAGCGGTCGCGTCCGCGATCGCGAACGGGACGTTGAGGATGCGCGCGAGCGTCTGCGCGAGCAGCGTCTTCCCGCAGCCCGTCGGGCCGAGCAGAAGGATGTTCGACTTCGACAGCTCGACATCGTCCTCGTCGGCCGCCATCTGCACCCGCTTGTAGTGGTTGTAGACGGCGACTGCGAGCGTCCGCTTGGCCTCCTCCTGCCCGACGACGTAGTCGTTGAGGATGGTGTAGATCTCCTTGGGCCGCGGGAGGTTGTCGAGGTCGAGCTGCGCCGGGGACGTCAGCTCCTCGTCGATGATCTCGTTGCAGAGATCGATGCACTCGTCGCAGATGTAGACGCCCGGACCGGCGATCAGCTTTTTGACCTGCCGCTGACTCTTGCCGCAGAAGCTGCAGAGGAGCTGTTCGTTACCGTCGGTCGCTCGGGCCATGTCTCTCTACCTTGTACCTCGAAATCGCTCGGCTGACTAGGACGCAGCCGCCATTGCAGGCGTGCCGCGATTGGCGATGACAGTGTCGATGATGCCGTAGTCGAGCGCTTCCTGCGCCGTCATGAAGTAGTCGCGCTCCATGTCCTTTCCAACCTTCTCCAGCTCCTGCTTCGTGTGCGTGGCGATGATCTCCTCGAGCAGGCGCTTCATGGCGAGCGTCTCGCGCGCCTGGATCTCGATGTCGGTCGCCTGCCCCTGGAAGCCTGCGGAGACCTGGTGGATGAGGATCTTCGAGTGCGGCGTCGCCATTCGCTTGCCGTCGGTGCCGCCCGCCAGAAGCAGGGCTCCCATCGACATGGCGATCCCGACGCAGATCGTCTGCACGTCGGGCTTGATGTACTGCATCGTGTCGTAGATCGCCATGCCGGCGTAGACCGAGCCGCCCGGCGAGTTGATGTAGATCGAGATGTCCTTGTCGGGGTCCTCGGACTCCAAGTGGATCAGCTGCGCCACGATCAGGTTGGCGATCTGATCGTCCACGGGAGTCCCGAGGAAGATGATTCTCTCGTTCAGAAGCCGCGAGTAGATGTCGAAGGCGCGCTCGCCTCTCGACGTCTGCTCGACGACCATTGGGATCAACGGGCTCATGTTCCTCCCTCGCTTCCTGGCGTCCATATCTTCATCTCGGTAGGTGCTTTCTCCTTCTCGGGCGTCCAAAGCTTCTCGCGGGCCCGGGCGAGCTCGACCGGAATCCGCTTCACGCCCGACACGACTTCGTCCAGCGCCTTGCGCATGCGCAGGTCGCCTCTCAGCTGCTCGAACCCGGCGCTCTCCCGGGCCGTGACGAGCACCTCGTCCGCGTTCTCGCCGGCCTCCTCGGCCTGCTCGCGCACGAGCGCCTCGATCTCCTCGTCGCTGATCTCGAGACCGAGCTCGTCGGCCACGGCGTCCAGGACGAGCTCGCGCTTGAGCGAGGTCTCGGCCTCGGCGCGGAGCCGTTCGACGATCTGGTCCTGGCTCTGGCCGGTCATGGCCAGGTAGACCTCCAGTGTGATGCCGCGCCGCTCGATCGAGCGGACGAACCCCGCGGCCAGCTCGGCCGTCCGCCGCTCGACCATCGGGTCGAGCGAGTCGAACGACGAGGCCTCCACGAGTGCGTCGGCGGCGTTCTGGCGCAACAGGAGCTCGAGCTCGGCTTCGAGCTGCTCGCGCAGGCGCGCCTCGATGTCGGAGCGCAGCTCCGCGAGCGTCTCGAACTCGGTCACGGCTGTCGCGAGCTCGTCGTCGAGCGGCGGCAGCACCTTCTCCTTGATCTCCTTGACGGCCACCTCGACCGACGCGGTGTTGTCGTCGGCGAGCTCGAACGCGACCTCCTTGGTCTCCCCCGCCGTCATGCCGACGAGCGCCGCCTCGATCTCGTCGACGAGCCGGC
>DAITAN010000253.1:0-4248 GCA_036824235.1 Gaiellaceae bacterium
CGGCGGGGTGTCGGGAACCGGCACCTCGACCGGCGTCACGTCCGGAAGCGGAGGTGCCGGCGGAAGCGGAGGAACTTGGGGAACTTGAGGAAGTGGGGGAAGTGGAGGAACTTGAGGAACTTGAACTGGAGGAAGCTGGGGAAGTGGAGGAAGCTGCGCCGACGCCGGCGAGCTGCCCGCCGCCAGTACGAACGCAAGAGCAAACAGAAGACCCTTAAGCCGCATCCCGATAACCCCCTGTGCCAGACGCCAAGTCCGAGGCCTAGACATTACCCGCCTGCCGTGAAACTAACCACTCCGCGTAGGACTAGACTCGTGCCATGACTCAGATCTCCTTCGCCCGTGGATTCCCGGGCCCCGACCTGCTGCCTCTCGAGGAGTTCGGCGAATGCGCCAAAGCCGCGCTCGCGCGCGACGGGGCGACTGCCATGAACTACGGCCCGCCCCTCGGGTACCCGCCGCTCCGCGAGTGGATCGCCGACCGCCACGACGTTCCCGTCGAGTGTGTGATGGTCACGAACGGCTCGCTCCAGGCCTTCAACTTCATCTCGCGCCACCATGTCCAGTCGGGTGTGAAGTTCTTCGTCGAAGCGCCGTGCTACGACCGCTCGTTGCAGATCCTGCGGCGGCTCGGCGCCGAGGTCGAGGCCATCCCGTTGACCGACGAGGGCATGGACGTGGACGCCCTCGACGAGGCCCTCGCCCGCAGCTCGGGCCCCAGCCTTGTCTACACGATCCCGACCTTCCAGAACCCAAGCGGCCGGACGCTCTCCGAGCCGAGCCGGCGCCACCTGCTCGAGGTGGCGCGCTCGCGCGGCGCGACGGTCCTCGAGGACGACCCGTACGGCCTGCTTCGCTTCGCCGGCGAGTCGCTCCCGCGGCTGATCGAGCTTTCCGGCGGGGAGGGCGTCATGTTCCTCTCCTCGTTCTCGAAGACGGTCGCTCCGGGCATCCGGGTCGGCTACGCGATCCTCCCCGAGGAGCTCATGGGCGCCATGCAGACGCTCGTATTCGAGAACTACGTCTCGCCGGTCATGTTCGTCGAGGCGACGCTCCACGAGTTCGCCGCCCGCGGGAAGTTCGACCCGAACGTCGAGACGATCCGCGAAGGCCTCCGGGCGAGGCGCGACGCCATGATCGGTGCGCTCGCGCGCGAGATGCCCGAGGGGACGAGGTGGAACGAGCCGGACGGCGGCTACTTCCTCTGGGTCGACCTCCCGGGCGATATGACGGGCGAGGCGCTCCTCGCGCAGGCGGACGAGGTCGGCGTCACGTTCGTCAAGGGCGCCGACTTCTACTACGACGGCGGGGGCGAGTCGGCGATTCGGCTGGCGTTCTCCTATGCGACGCCAACGGAGATCGACGAGGGCATTGCCCGTCTCGGGCGCCTCGTGCGGGAGGCGGCCGCGGTCACCGCGTGAACGGCCCAGCGCACCGCACCGGCCATCTGGACGAGCTCGAGCGCTTCGACGGCGACGCCGTCACGATCCCCATGCGGATCCCGCTCGGCATCAGCGCCTTCGGCATCAACGCCTACGCCGCGCGCGAAGCGGGTGGCGCGCTGATCGAGGACCACGACGAGCTCGGCGCCGGGGCGGGCGGCCACGAGGAGCTCTACCTCGTCCTCAAGGGCCACGCGCGTTTCGTCGTGGACGGCGAGGAGCTGGACGGGCCGTCGGGCACCTTCGTCTTCGTCCCCGAGCCGGCGACTCGCCGCAGTGCGACGGCCGTCGAAGCCGGCACCACCGTCCTCGTCGTCGGCGGGACGCGGGGCGAGGCCTTCGAAGCCTCTCCCTGGGAGTCATGGCTGGGGGCGCTCCCGCTCTACACCGCGAAGGACTACGAGGGCGCGACCGCGATCATGGCGCGGGCGCTCGAGGCGCACCCGGACAACCCCAACGTCCTCTATAACCTCGCCTGCTGCGAGGCGCTCGCCGGGCGCCGGGCGGAGGCGCTCGCGCACGTCATCCGATCCGCGGAGCTCGACCCTCGCGTCCCGGGTTGGGCGAGCCGCGACTCCGACCTCGACTCGATCAGGGACGAGGACGGCTTCCCGGTGCCGGTCGAAAGCTAAGCGGCTGCGTTGGCCCGGAGGTCGGGCCGTGCGATTAGCCGGGCCTGCTCAGGCGGCTCGAGCCGAGGAGCCTTCGCCGAGCGGAAGGTGGGGCAGGGGCCGTCGGTCAGCGCACAGAGTCCGGCTTGGCGGAAATAGCAGTCGTTGCAGGTATTTTTCCGCCGTTTGGCCATCCGGGACGCCAATCTTAGGCATCTGCGGCCTTGGGGTTAAGCGTTGCCGCGACGAAAAACACGCTATTTCCGGAAGGTTCGACCAAGGCGTTGACCGACGCGGCAACTAGTTTGCCGCCAGAACAGACAACGCCTCGTCGAAGGTCGAGACGGGAATGATCTCGAGGTCGTCGACGGCGTTCCGCGCATCCTCGTAGTTCGCGTCCGGGACGAGGAAGATGTCGGCGCCTGCCTCGCGCGCGCCGATGGCCTTCTGCTTGATGCCGCCGATCGGCAGGACCTCGCCGTCGATGGTCAGCTCGCCCGTCGCCACGATCTTGCGGCCGCGATCGATGCCGTCGCCGAGTTCGTCGACGATGTCGAGCGCGAACGCGAGCCCGGCGGACGGACCGCCGATGGCGCCCGCGTCGATCTCGATGTCGACCGGGAACTCGAAGTCGAGCGCGTCCTGCACCTGGACCCCGACGACGGCGCGGTCGGGATCGTCCGGGGAGGCCTGGGTCCCCGACGTGACGTCGACGCGCTCGTTGCCGCGCTGGACCGTCAGTTCCACTTCCTGGCCCGGCTCGACCTCCCCCAGGGCACTGCGAAGGTCGTCGATCGACTCGATCTGCTCGCCCTCGGCCTCGACGATCACGTCTCCGACCTCCAACACCCCGTCCGCCGGGGAGCCGGGCTGCACGAGGACGACCTCGGCTCCGTCGCCGCTCACCTCGACCTCGCGTCCGAGCTCGCGGAGCGCGACCGTGATCGCGACGAGCTGCGAGCGAGACATGTCGTTGAGGCTCGACTGGCGGCGCTGGCGGTCGCTGACACCTTCGGGGTTCACCGCGCGCTCGGGCAGGAGATCGGCGCCCTCCTGGATCCACGGGAAGAGCCGCTCGAGGAGGTTGGCTCGCCCGATGCGGACGTCGACCATGTAGATGTCCTCTTCGTCCTGGGAGTCCTCGCCCGGAATCCGGACGAGCGGATCGGTCGGCCGCGCCCTGTCGGGGAGGACGATGTAGTGGTTCGAGGGGATGAGGGTGAGCGCGAGCCCCGCGACGACGACGACCAGCAGGCCCGTGAGGACGTACGCGAGGCGGCGCATCATCCAGCGATCGTAGCCCTGCCGCCCCGGGCCGGGCGGCAATCCACGCTAGCCCGTGAGGACGGAGACGACCTCGCGGACCGCCGCGGCGGACTCCTCGAGGGCCGCCCGCTCGCCGTCGGTGAGGTCGAGCTCGAAGATCTCCTCGATGCCGCCGGCGCCGAGCTTCACGGGCACGCCCATGTAGAGGTCGTCGATCCCGTACTCGCCCTGGAGCAGTGCGGTGCACGGCAAGACGCGCTTCTGGTCGAGCACGACCGAGTCGACCATCTGCGCCGCCGCCGCTCCCGGCGCGTACCACGCCGACGTGCCCAGGAGCTTCACGATCTCGCCCCCGCCCTTGCGCGTGCGCTCCACCATCGCCTCGATCCTGTCCGCGGAGACGAGCTTGGTCAGCGGGACCCCGCCGACGGTGGTGGCCGAGACGACCGGGACCATCTGGTCGCCGTGGCCGCCGAGCACCATCGCGGTCACGTCCTTGATCGAGGCGCCGGTCTCCATGGCGATGAAGGCGCTGAAGCGCGCGGTGTCGAGGATGCCGGCCATGCCGAACACCCGCTCGCGCGGCCAGCCGGAGACGTTCCCGGCCACGTGGCACATGGCGTCGAGAGGGTTCGAGACCACGATCAGGATCGCCTCGGGCGAGTGCTCGACCACCTCGCGCGTAACCGAGCCGACGATGCCTTCATTGATCGTGACAAGGTCGTCGCGGCTCATGTCGCCCGTGCGCGGGACGCCCGCGGTGACGACGACGACGTCCGAGCCGTTGGTCTCCTCGTAGCCGTTCGAGCCGACGACCGACGGCTCGTACCCGAGGACGGAGGCTGCCTGATCGATGTCGAGGGCCTTGCCCTGGGGGAGCCCTTCCTTGATGTCGACCAGCACGACGTCTGCGTAGTCGCGCCTGGCGA
>DAITAN010000254.1:0-4230 GCA_036824235.1 Gaiellaceae bacterium
CGGGCGCACTGGAAGTGGCGTCCGGGCGCCCGACGGGCCCGTGACCGCTGTGGTGCTTGCCACGACGTCCCTGGGCACGCGCACGCTCGCCCGCACGGCGCGGGTCGATGTGAGGCGGCCGGTGGTGCGGTTCCTCTCCCTGCGGAACGTGAACGGTGTCGCCAGGCTGAGCTTCAGCTCGAGCGAGGCCGTGCACCTGAAGATCTGGTACGGGACGACGCGCTGGAACGACGGCGACATGGTCCAGGTCGACAAGCCGGCGGGCGTGAAGGCCCACTGGCGGCGCGTCCGCGCTCTCGTCGTGCGCATCCTCGCCGTCGACGCGGCCGGCAACCGCAGCCGGCTCGTTTTCGGCAGAGCGGGCTAGGTCCTCCTAACGCTCGAAGAGCACCTCGCCGCTCTCGACGGCCCGGCGCTCGTGGCCGATCTCGACCTGCAGTCTCCCGCTGCGGTCGATCGCGACGCCGACGGCGCTCTCCCCGTCGACCAGCAAGCGGCGGCCGCGCAGGAAGTCGCGCGACCCGAGGGCGTCGTAGATCCCGTCGAGGCCTCGCTCGCGCCAGAGGTCGTAGGCCCGCTCGAGCCGGAGGAGGAGGTCGGCGAGGATCGGCGCCCGCTCACGGCGGACCCCGTCGATCGTCAGGAGCGAGCCGGGGGCCACCGTCGCGTCGGACGGGAGCTCCTCGCGAGTCTGGTTGATGTTCAGACCCATCCCGAGGACGACGCGGCCCTCCGAGGCCTCGGCGAGGACGCCGGCGACCTTGCGCCGGTTGATCATCACGTCGTTCGGCCACTTGATCTGGGCGGCCAGGCCGGTCGCCGCCTCGAGTGTCTCCGCGACGGCCACGCCCCCGACGAGGGAGAGCTCGGGGATGCTCCGCTCCGCGGGTGGCTCGAGGACGACCGAGCAGAGCACGGCCGTGCTCGGGGGCGCGATCCAGCTCCTCCCGAGGCGCCCACGACCGCCGGTCTGGAGGTCGCAGACCGCGGCCGTTCCCTCCGCGTGCCCGGGCTCCAGGAGCTGCTGTGTCGACTCGCATGAGCCCTGGTAGAGGTACGGGCGGCCAAAACGCCCGGAGAGCAGTGGTTCAACCGTCTCCGGTGTCAGCGCGTCGGCCATCCGCGGAACTACACTAACCGTGCCGTGCAACCAGCCGCCACGCCTGCGCGTCAGACCGATCGTGAGCCGTCGTACGGACGGTCTCTCGCCTACGGGAAGCTCAGCGACGTGGATCTCGTCAGCAAGGCAAAGAACGGTGATGGACGGGCTCTCGACGCCCTCGTCGAGAGGCATGCCCCTCGCGTGAACCGCCTCGCCGCCCAGCTCATGGGCGATCTCGAGGAGGCGCGCGACGCTGCGCAGGAGTCGCTCGTGAAGCTCTGCACCCGTCTGCGCCAGTTCCGCGGGGAGGCGCAGTTCGCGACCTGGCTCCACCGCCTGGTCGTGAACACGTGCCGCGACCGCCTTGCGCGCCAGCGGATCCGCCAGACCGAGCCGCTCTTGCTCGAGGACGAGCCTGCCGGTGAGGACAGCGACCCGTCGCGGGCCGCCATCCTCGCCGACAAGCGCCGGGAGCTGACCGCCGCGCTTGCGCGCCTCTCCCCGAACCAGCGCGTCGCCGTCGTGCTCCGTGATGTCTTCGGGCTGACATACGAGGAGATCTCGCGCGTCGCGACCATGCCGGTCGGGACCGCCAAGTGCTACGTGCACCGGGCCCGGGCCCGCCTACGCGTGCGGCTGGAAGAGACGGCGAACGGGTGAGCCGGGCTAGGTGAGCTACGCACCGCCGCTCGGGCGGCGGGAGATCGAAGAGATCCTCCCGCACCGCGACCCATTTCTGCTGCTCGACGAAGTGATCGAGCTCGAGCCGGGCGTCAGGGTCGTGGCGCGCAAGCTCGTGCGCGAGGACGAGTGGTACCTCGCAGGACACTTCCCCGGCCGGCCCATCATGCCCGGCGTCCTCATGGTCGAGGCCATGGCCCAGACGGGCGCCGTCGCCGTCCTCTCCGACGAGGAAAACCGCGGCAAGCTCGCCCTGTTCGCGGGTATCGACGACGTGCGCTTCAAGCGCATCGTCGTGCCCGGGGACGAGCTCGAGCTGACCTGCGTGCTGGAGCGCGTGCGCGGCCCCGTGGGCCGCGGGAAGGCCACGGCCACCGTGGGCGGGAAGCTCGCGGTCCGCGGCACGCTGACGTTCGCGGTCACCGAGGGCGACGAGTGATCGGGAACGTCTCCGGAAACGGCATCACGGTCGGGATCACCGGCGTCGGCGCGTACGTCCCCGACAAGGTGCTGACGAACGCCGACCTCGAGACCATGGTGGACACCTCCGACGAGTGGATCACGTCGCGGACAGGAATCAAGGAGCGCCGCATCGCCGCCCCGAGCCAGGCGGCGAGCGACCTGGCGCTCCCGGCCGCCCGGCAGGCGCTCGAGCACGCGGGCGTCAACCCGGAGGACCTCGACCTCGTCATCGTCGCTACGGCTACGCCGGACATGCTCTTCCCGGCGACCGCGGCCCTCGTCGCGGACGAGCTCGGCGCCGAGAAGGCGGCCGCCTACGACCTTCTGGCCGGCTGTACCGGCTTCGTCTACGCGCTCTCGCAGGCGTACGGCATGGTCGCCACGGGTCTCTCGAAGAGGGCGCTGATCGTGGGCACCGAGGTGCTCTCGAAGATCACGAACTGGCAGGACCGTTCGACCTGCATCCTCTTCGGCGACGGCTCGGGGGCGGCAGTGCTCGAGCCCGTCGGCTCCGGAGGCATCGCCGGCTTCGAGCTCGGCGCGGACGGCGCCGGCGGTGCTGATCTCTGCGTTCCCGCGGGCGGCTCCCGCCGGCCGGTCTCGCCGGAGGTGCTCGAGGAAGAGGCTCAGTTCATCAAGATGAACGGTGCCGAGGTGTTCCGCTTTGCCACGCGGGTCATGGTCACGTCGGCGGAGGAACTCCTCGCCGTGTGCGGGGCGACGGTCGAGGACATCGACCTCTACGTGCCCCACCAGGCGAACAAGCGCATCGTCGACCACGCGGTCAAGAACCTCGCGCTCGACCCGCAGAAGGTGCTCATGAACATCGACCGGTACGGGAATACCTCCTCTGCATCCATCCCCATCTGCCTCGCGGAGGCGCAGGAGAAGGGGTTGCTCGAAGAGGGGACGCGCGTGCTCGTGAGCGCGGTTGGCGCCGGCCTCACCTGGGGCTCGGCCTACATGACCTGGACGTCGAGGAACTGAGTAGGAGAGGAGAGATGAAGATCGCATTCTGCTTCCCGGGCCAGGGATCGCAGACCCTGGGGATGGGCAGTGCTATTGCCGAGGAGTTCCCGGCGGCGCGAGCTGTGTACGACGAGGCTTCCGAAGCCGTGGGCTTCGACGTGGCGAAGCTGTGCTTCGAAGGATCCATCGAGGACCTGACCCGCACCGAGCTCCAGCAGCCGGCGCTGGTGACGACCTCGATTGCGTGCCTGCGTGCGGTCGAGACGCTGGGCATCCGGCCGCACTACGTGGTCGGCCACTCGGTGGGGGAGTACTCGGCGCTCGCCGCCGCGAGCGCGATCGAGGCCGGCCCGGCGGTTGCCCTGGTGCGCGAGCGCGGCGAGGCGATGGCGGAGGCCGCACAGGAGACTCCCGGAGCGATGGCCGCCATCCTCGGGCTCGAGGACGCGGTGGTCGAGGAGCTCTGCGAGCACATCGAGGGCGTGTGGCCGGCGAACTACAACTGCCCCGGCCAGGTCGTCGTCTCGGGTGAGAACGAGGCGGTTGACAAGCTCATCGCCGAGGCTACGGCCAGGGGGGCGCGCAAGACCGTCAAGCTGCGGGTCAGCGGCGGCTTCCACAGCCCGCTCGTCGCCCGCGCGGCCGATCGGCTGCGTCCTGCGCTCGCGAAGGTGCCCTGGCGCGATCCGGTCACGCCCTACATGTCCACCGTCTCGGCCAGGCTCGAAGACGCACATCGAATCGCGGGGCTGCTCGCGGAGCAGCTGACGGCACCGGTTCGCTTCACGCAGGCCGTCCGCGGCCTCGTGAAGGACGGCGTGGAGACGTTCGTCGAGATCGGTCCCGGCCAGGTCCTCGGAGGGCTTCTGCGCCGGTGCGACCGGTCCCTGCGCACGGTCTCCGTCGGCGACCCGGAGTCTCTCCGCAAGCTCGAGGACACCCTGTCGGCCGCATGAGCCTCGTTCGCCTTCGGCTCTCTCCCGTGGGGGAAACCATGTTTCCCCCACGAGCCCCCT
>DAITAN010000255.1:0-4220 GCA_036824235.1 Gaiellaceae bacterium
AGTACCACAGCGGTCACGGGCCCGTCGGGCGCCCGGACGCCACTTCCAGTGCGCCCGTCCCACGAGGCCGCATAGGCGCCGGTCGCGAGGGCTCCCGAGAGCACCGTCCTGATCGCCTTGCCGCCCCGCCGGATCTCGACGCGCACGTGGGCGGGGCGCGTGAGCTCGAAGCCGATGCGCAGGCGCTCGTTCTGCCCATCCCCGTTCGGCGAGAGGGCCGGCGGGTCGACGACGACACCGCCGAGCGTCCGGTCGACGACGACGGTGGCGCTGCGCGTGACCTCCTCCGCACCGGACTCGGCCGAAACCTCGACGCGGTAGTTCCCGTCGGCGACGGCGGCGCCCGAGGCCGTCGTCCCGTCCCAGCTGACACTGCGGGGCCCAGCAGGGCGCTCGGCGCTCGCAAGCAGCGTGCGGGCCAGAGCTCCCGAGGATGCGTTCACGACCCTGACGGCGACGACCGCGCGTCGGGAAAGGCGGAAGGAGACCGTGGAGCGTTCCGTGCTCCAGTCACCGTTCGGCGTCAGGACCCGGGGCGAGACGACCAGGCGCGTGACGGCCAGGGGAGGCGGGCCGGGGATGCGCCCGCCGGCCGGGCGCGTGTCGGGTCCGGCGCTGATCTCGTAGGTGTACGACGCGATCGGAGCCGCGCTCGCGTCCCAGGTCCAGTCGACGGCCGTGCCAGTGCCCGTGCCTTGCGCGACCACGGCGCCGCCCGCGTCCTTCACCTGCACGAGCCAGGCACGGGACGACGAGAGGCGGGCTGTCAGGCGGACGGGCCCGCCCACCGCGCCGTCGGCCTCGGGGTCGTAGAGCTTGGGCAGTCCGATGCGGGACACGTTCGACGCGATCGCGCCGAGCTGTCCGTAGAGCGCGGTGCCCGGGCAGCTCGTGTAGCCGGTGTCGCGATGACCCGAGACCGCGCGCAGGCGCACGTTCCGGCCCGCCGGGAAGCGGTCGTTTCCAAAGGACGTGAAGTCGACGAACGAGACCGGGTCGACGTGGCCCGCGTCGAGACGCCAGGCAAGCAGCTGCTGGAGCGCATTGCGGGCAGCAGTCGAGATGCGGCCCGAACCGTATGTCCCGAGCACGGCGACACCCACGCTGCCGGTGTTGAACCCCTGTGCATGAGCGCCGATGACGTTCTGGATCAGGCCTCCGCCACGGCCTTCGAAGATCCGCCCGTACTTGTCGACGAGATAGTTGTAGCCAATGTCGTTCCAGCCGTTCGAGAGCACGTGGTAGCGCTGGATCCCGCGCACGATGGCCGCCGACTGCGATGCCGAATAGCTGTTCGCGCCCGCCGTGTGGTGCACGACCGACAGCTCGAGGCTGTCGGCGAAGGACGGCTGCGCCCGCACGATCGACTCGTCGGCGCCCCAGCCCGGACGGCGGATGATCGGCGGCTGATCCGGTCGCAGCATCGTCTGCGCGGCCGGCGCAGCAAGCGTTGCGTCGGCCGATCCGGGCTCGCTCGCGATGAAGAACGTCCTCAGGCGCGTGACCGGCCCCGAGACCCGGTACTGAATCGAGCTCGAGCTGCCCGTCCACCACGGGTTGCCGACGTTCCAGCCGGACGACGCCTTTCCCTCCTGGCTCGTGGCGTCTGGAAGGTCGTCCTCCTCGGGGCGTGCGAGCCGCCAGGCGCTCCACGTCCCTGACGGAGTGGCCGTCCTGAACGAGACCTCGCCGCCCCCCTGCCAGTGGATGCCGATCATCGTGAACCGCATCGGCGCGGGGCGCGAAACGGAGCCGCGGACTGCCGCCAGGGGAACGTCGCGGGCGACGACCCGGACATCAGCGGCGTCTGCCGTGCTCGGGGCGAGCGCGGCCACGGCGAGGGCGAACACGAGCGTACGGCGAAAGCTCATAAGGGGATGCCGGGGCGAATCGGCTCCTTCGTTACCGAAACAGAGGAGTCCTGCATCCTCAAGGGCATCGGCAGGTCCCTGATAGAATCTTTACACCGAAGTGCCGCGCTTGCGGGGACTTTTTTGCAGTATCGGCGCGCTTGCCGCGGCGCTGGTACTCGTGGGCGGTTCGACCGCCCAGGACGCCGCGCCCCGCGTCCTCGTCATCGAGCTCGCGAACGACATCAACCCGGTCACGGCCGACTACGTCATCGACGGCATCGAGCGGGCCGAGGACGACGGCTTCGACGCGGTCGTCATCGAGCTGGACACGCCCGGCGGCCTCGACTCGGCCATGCGCGACATCATCAAGAAGGAGCTCGAGGCAACGGTCCCGGTCGTCGTCTACGTGGCGCCGCAGGGCTCGCGTGCAGCTTCCGCCGGCGCGTTCATCACACTCGCCGCGGACGTCGCCGCGATGGCGCCGAACACCAACATCGGGTCGTCGACGCCTGTGGCCGTCGGCGGGGGCGAGATTCCCAGCGACCTTCGGCGCAAGATCATCAACGACGCGGCGGCCTACGCCCGCGAGCTCGCCGAGACCCACGGGCGCAACGGGGACTGGGCCGAGGATGCCGTGCGCGAAGCGTCCAACCTCGGCGCCCAGGAGGCGCTGGAGGAGAACGTCGTCGACGTCGTAGCGCCCGACCTCACCACGCTGCTCGACGAGATCGACGGCACGCGGACGGAGCCGAAGGATCTCGTCCTGAACACCGCCGGAGCGAGCGTCGAGCGGGTCGAGATGTCGCTCTGGAAGCGGATCCTCGACACGTTCATCGACCCGAACATCATCGTCCTACTGATGTCGCTCGGCGTGCTCGGGATCACGATCGAGATCCTCAACCCGGGCCTGATCTTCCCGGGGACGGTCGGCGCGATCTCGCTGATCATCGGCCTCTTCGGCCTGCAGGTGCTTCCGGTCAGCTGGGCAGGCGTCCTTCTCTTGATCCTGGCGCTTGCGTTCTTCGTCGCGGAGGCGTTCGTGGTCAGCCACGGCGCCCTTGCGCTCGCGGGAGCCGTGAGCTTCGTCGTCGGATCGCTCCTGCTCTTCGACCCGGCCGGTGAGGAGTACCAGGTCTCCGTCTGGGTGGCCCTGGCGGTCGCCGGAACAATGGCCCTGATCGCCGGCATCGCCGTGGCGAAGATCGTCCAGGCGCGCAAGGCGCCGACGAAGACGGGCCGCGAGGAGCTGCTCGACGAGATCGGGATCGTCCGTCACCGCGTCGATCCCGACGGCGCAGTCTTCGTCCACGGGGAGCTCTGGAAAGCCCACACGGATGGTGGCCCACTCGAGGCCGGAGAGCGCGTTCGAGTCGACTCCATCGGCGAGGGGCTCGTGCTCGAGGTCTCGCGCGCCGAGGAGCCGGTGCCCGTCCCCGCCTAGCCTCCGCCCGCTCGCCACGGTTGCGTAGGATGCGCTTGCCCCGCCCGAAAGGAGCCTGATGACCGCCGCTCTGATCGCCGTCGCCGTAGTCGCCGTCCTGCTGATCTTCCTGATCTCGGCGGCGGTCAAGATCACGCGGGAGTACGAGCGGGGTGTGATCTTCCGGCTGGGCCGTCTCAGCTCACCGCCGCGCGGGCCGGGCATCTTCTTCCTCATCCCCATCGTCGACAAGATGGTGCGCGTCGACCTGCGGACGGTGACCCTGAACATCCCGCCGCAGGAGGTCATCACCAAGGACAACGTCCCCGTCCGCGTGAACGCGGTCGCCTACTTCAGGATCATCGACCCCGAGCGGGCAATCGTGCAGGTCGAGAACTACATGGTCGCGACGTCGCAGATCGCTCAGACGACGCTGCGGAGCGTGCTCGGACAGCACGTCCTCGACGAGCTCCTCTCGGAGCGCGACAAGATCAACGCGATCCTGCAGGAGATCATCGACGAGGCGACGTCGCCCTGGGGCATCAAGGTCTCCATCGTCGAGGTCAAGGACGTCGAGATTCCGACCGGGATGCAGCGCGCGATGGCCCGGCAGGCCGAGGCCGAGCGCGAGCGCCGCGCGAAGGTGATCGCGGCCGAGGGCGAGTTCCAGGCCTCCGAGCGCCTCAAGGACGCAGCCAACGTCATGGCGGAGAACCCGATCGCCCTGCAGCTTCGGTTCCTCCAGACGATGCTCGAGATCTCGAGCGAACGGTCGACCACGATGATCCTGCCGCTGCCGCTCGAGCTCCTTCGCCCGTTTATCGGCAAGGGCGAAGGGACAGGCTGACGGAGCACCACTCGCCCCCGGAGCTCCGCCGCGACCCGATTTCGGGGCGTTGGGTGGTGGTCGCACCTTCGCGGGCACGACGCCCCGGCGCTCCCCGCAC
>DAITAN010000256.1:0-4216 GCA_036824235.1 Gaiellaceae bacterium
GAGAAGACGCGGCTCTCGGACTCGGAGACGACGAGGGCGATCGTGTCGGTGCGCTTCGTGACCAGGCTGCGGGCGGCGCGGTTCGGCACGTAGCCGAGCCGGTCGATCGCCTTCTCGACCGCCTTGCGCGTGTCCGCGCGCACCTTGGGAGAGCGGTTGACGACCCGCGAGACCGTGGCCGTCGAGACGGCCGCCAGCCGCGCGACCTCCTCGAGTGTGGGGGCCGGACGGCGGGCGCCGCGGTCGCTCGTGGTCGTCTTTACATCCTGGGACACGATGTGTATTGTAAGCGCTTCCACGGATGAAAGCGCTTACATACAATTCGTCCCGGTTCGACGGCCGAGCCCAAGAGGCTCATCAGCGGATTTCGAGGAGGTCCTGATGCCGATCCCCCCACGCAAGACGTCTCGCCTGTTTCTCCGGGTCCTGACGTTGCTCGCAGCGCTCGCCCTCATGGTCGTCGGCTGCGGCGGCGATGACGACGACGAGGCTTCGGGTGGAGCAACCACCGGCGCAACCCAGAGCGAAGAGGAGGTCACCCTGAACGTGGGCCTCTTCGGCACGTTCGGCTTCAAGGAAGCGGGCCTCTACGACGAGTACATGCGCCTGCATCCGAACGTCACGATCGAGGAAACGAGCATCGAGTTCGAGCAGGACTACTACCAGGCGCTGCAAACGCATCTTGCAGGCGGTGCCGGGCTCTCCGACATCCAGGGCATCGAGGTCGCGCGCATCGCCGAGGTGACGCAGACACAGCCCGACAAGTGGGTCGACCTGAACGAGTTCGGCGCGGACGAGCTCGCGGACAACTTCTTCCCGTGGAAGTGGGAAGCAGGACGAACCGCCGACGGGGCAACGATCGGCCTGGGCACGGACACGGGCCCGCAGGCGATCTGCTACCGCACCGACCTCTTCGCGAAGGCCGGCCTGCCGACCGACCGTGACGAGCTCTCCGCCCTCTGGGAGGACTGGGACGACTTCATCGCGAGCGGCAAGCAGTACATGGCCAACGCCCCCAAGGGAGCAGCGTTCGTCGACAGCGCGTCGGGCCTCTACAACGCCATCATCGGCCAGTCCGAGACGCAGTACTACGACGAGGAAGGCACTCCCATCTACGACTCCAACCCGGTCGTGAGGGAAGCCTGGGACACGGCGGTCAGGGCCATCCAGGCAGGCCTGACGGCGAAGCTCGAGCAGTTCGACCAGGCATGGAACCAGGCGTTCGCCAACGGCGGGTTCGCAACCATCGCGTGCCCCGCCTGGATGATCGGCTACATCAAGGGCCAGGCCGGCGATGCCGGTGCCGGCAAGTGGGACGTCGCCAGCATTCCGGGCGACGGCGGCAACTGGGGCGGCTCCTACCTCTCCATCCCGGCCGCCAGCGAGAACCAGGAAGCGGCCTACGCCCTGATCGAGTGGCTGACCGCCCCCGAGCAGCAGATCAAGATGTGGACGGACGCGCAGCACTTCCCCTCCAGCTCGACCGCGGCCGCGGACGGCGCTGTGGCGGCTGCGACCGACGAGTACTTCTCGAACGCCCCGATCGGCGAGATCTTCAAGGAGTCGGCTGACGACCTTCCGATCGCGACGCTCGGCCCGAAGGACGGCGTGATCAAGGACACGATCTCGCAGGGCCTCAACAGGGTCGACCAGCAGGGCGAGGATCCGGAAGAGGCGTGGCAGCAGACCATGGACGAGATCGCGAGCGCGATCGGGTGATCCGGGCGGCGTCCTCGTAGCATCTCCTCACGCGCCGGCGGCTCCGTCTCCCTTGCGGGGCCGCCGGCGGCCCCCGCGACCATGAGGCTCAAGGCACAGATGGCGGATCAAGCTGGATCCCTGGTGGCGGACGCCCGCGGCCCGCGGCCACGGAGCGCCTGGCGAACGCGCCTGACGAAGCTCGACACGAAGCTTTCGCCGTACGCGTACATCTCGCCGTTCTTCCTTCTCTTCTTCGCGTTCGGGCTCTTCCCGCTCGTCTACACCGCCTGGGTCTCGCTGCACAGCGTGAGCCTCCAGAACGTCGACGAGATGACCTGGGTCGGGTTCGACAACTACACCCGGCTGATCCACGACGACGCGTTCTGGAACGCGCTCCTGAACACGGTCACGATCGGGCTCATCTCGACCGTCCCGCAGCTCCTGATAGCGCTCGGCCTCGCCCACCTCCTCCACTACAAGCTCCGCGGCACGACCTTCTGGCGCGTTTCCCTGCTAATGCCGTACGCCACCTCGGTGGCGGCGGCAACGATCGTCTTCGCCATGCTCTTCGGCCGGGACTTCGGCCTGATCAACTGGTTCCTCGGGGTCTTCGGCGTTGACAACATCGACTGGGAGAACGGCCGCTGGAGCTCGCAGATCGCCATCTCGGTGATCGTCACCTGGCGGTGGACGGGCTACAACGCGCTCATCTACCTCGCCGCGATGCAGGCGATCCCGAAGGATCTCTACGAGGCGGCCGAGGTGGACGGGGCCAGCCGGTGGCAGCAGCTTCGCCACGTGACGATCCCCGGCATCAAGCCGACGATCGTCTTCACGGTCATCATCTCGACGATCGGGGCGACGCAGCTGTTCGGCGAGCCGCTGCTCTTCGGCGGCGCCGGCGGGTACCGGGGCGGCGCCGACCACCAGTACCAGACCCTCGGCCTCCTCCTCTACGAGCAGGGATGGTTCAATTTCCAGCTCGGGCGGGCCGCGGCGACGGCCTGGACGATGTTCCTGATCATCATGGTCGCGGTCGGCGTGAACGCGCTCCTGGCCTCGCGCGGCCGGAGCGCCTTCACGATCGGCAGGCGGAGGAGGCAGGCGTGACCGCAGCCCCCGCAGCCGTCCGCCGGAGGTTTGAGCGGAGACGCGTCGGCGGCGAGCGCCGTGCCGGGCCGCTCACCTATGTCGCGCTCGTTCTCACGACGATCCTGGCCATCGTGCCGCTCTACTGGACCGTCGTGGCGGCGTCCCGCACGAACGCGGACATCGCGAAGACCCCGCCGCCGCTTACGCCGGGCGAGAACCTCTTCTCGAACATCCGGCAGGCCCTCGACCAGGTGGACATGGTCAAGGCGCTCTTCAACTCGCTCATCGTCTCCGGCTCGATCGCGCTCGGCACGGTTTTCTTCTGCACGCTCGCGGGGTTCGCCTTCGCCAAGCTCCGCTTCCGCGGGAGCACGGTGCTACTCGTGCTCATCCTCGCGACGATGATGGTGCCGGCCCAGCTCGGAGTCGTCCCGCTCTTCATCCTCATCGCGGAGGTCGGCTGGGTGAACCAGCTCCAGGCGGTGATCCTCCCGACGCTCGTGAGCGCGTTCGGCGTGGTCTTCATGCGGCAGTACCTCATCAACGCGCTGCCGACCGAAGTCATCGAGGCCGCAGTCGTCGACGGCGCCTCGACCTTCCGCATCTTCCGCTCGATTGTCCTGCCCGCTGCCAAGCCGGCCATGGCGGTGCTGGGGATGCTCACGTTTTTGATGGCCTGGAACGACTTCTTCTGGCCGATCATCGCGCTCTCGAGCCAGAACCCGACGGTCCAGGTCGCCCTGAACAGCCTGGGCCAGGGCTACGTTCCCGACCGCTCGGTGATCCTCGCCGGAACCCTCGTCGGCACGGTTCCCGTCCTCATCGTCTTCGCCCTGCTCGGCAAGCACATCGTCGGCGGGATCATGGAAGGCGCGGTCAAGGGATGAGCGCGGCGTTTCCCGGGAGCTTCGTCTGGGGTGCGGCCACCGCCTCGTACCAAGTAGAGGGCGCGAGCGACGCCGACGGCAAGGGCCCGAGCATCTGGGACCGTTTCGCGCACACGCCGGGCCGCGTCACGAACGGCGAGACGGGCGACGTCGCCTGCGACCATTACCACCGCTACCGCGAGGACGTGGCCCTCATGGCCGAGCTGGGCCTCGGCGCCTACCGCTTCTCGATCGCCTGGTCGCGCGTGCTCCCGGAGGGCACCGGCCGGGTGAACGAGGCGGGCCTCGACTTCTACGACCGCCTCGTCGATGAGCTGCTCTCCCACGGGATCGAGCCCTACGCGACGCTCTACCACTGGGACCTCCCGCAAGCGCTCGAGGACGTGGGCGGGTGGCCGGAGCGCTCGATCGTCGACGCCTTCGCCGAGTACGCGTCGGTCGTCGCGGCTCGCCTCGGCGACCGCGTGCGGCACATCGCCACGATGAACGAGCCGTACGTCGTCGCCGACCACGGCTACCGGATCGGCTCGCACGCC
>DAITAN010000257.1:0-4191 GCA_036824235.1 Gaiellaceae bacterium
CGAGCTTCTCGACGAGGCGATCGTCTGGTACCGGATGCTCGAGGACGAGGGCCCGGTGGGACTCGACCTCCGCGCCTGTCCGCTCCTGGTGCTCGCCGTGGAGGAGCAGGAGCTCGCTCTCGCTCGTGCCCACTCCGAGGCCCTCGGCGGGGAGGAGGTCGACGTTGGCGCCGACCCCTGGCTCGCCGACGACCTCGCCGGGGGCTTCCTGGTCGACGGTGGCTGGACGCTTGACGCGATGGGCGCCACGACGGCGAGCGCCGAGGCCGCGCGCCGCGCGAGCGTGCGGTTCGCGCTCGGCTGCGAGGCGAAGCGGATCCTCGTGACGGGCGGGCGGGTGGACGGCCTTGCCACCGACCTGGGCGTCGTGCGCTGCGGGCGTGTCGTGGTCGCGACCGGGCCGCGCACGCGGTTTCTCCTCCGCACGGCGGGCGTCGACCTGCCGATCTCGTCGTCGCGAGGCTGGCTTCTCGAGACGGCCCGCGTCGACCCTCAGCCTCCGTACGCGATCGAGCAGGCGGCCTGGCCGGAGCAGGAGGAGATGGGGCCGCTGTCGGCCGATCCGACGCTGGGCGACGTCGCCTCCGGCGATGCCGACAGCCCGGCGCTCGTCTCGCTGCTCCTGGGCGGCCGTCCTGCCGGTCACTGCCTCATCGGCACGTCGCTGGCGCGCTCGCTCCTCGAGGAGCCCGAGGCGCCCGACACCGTCCGCCGTCTCGCCGAGCGGGCCGTGCGCGTCGTTCCGCGGCTCGCGGGTGTGCCGGTCGTCGCGTCCTGGTCGGGCCGGAGGGCGATGGCGCTGGACGGCCTGCCCGTCGCCGGGCCGGTCGGCGGAATTGAGGGCCTCGAGGTGCTCGGCGGGCTCTCGTCCATCGGGATGATCACGGCGCCCGGGATGGCCCGGCGGCTCGTATCCGGCGACCTCGGGCCCTTCGCGGCGGAACGCCTCGCATGATCCGGACCTTCCGCGACGAGGACGCGCATGCCGCCGTGGATGTCCTGCGGGCGTCGGCCAAGGACTGGCTGCACTCGCCCGAGAGCCTGCTCCACCGCCTCGCCAGCCATCCGCCGCGGGCTCAGCAGCGCGCCTGGGTCGGGGAAGCGGAGGGGGAGGTCGTCGCCTTCGCCCGTGCGCGCCTCCGCTGGGAGGTGAGCGAGCGGAGCCTCGGCTGGTTCTGGATCGGCGTCCGGCCGGAGCACCGTGGCCAGAGCCTCGGCGGGGCGCTCTACGACCTCGCGGCCACGCACCTGCTCGCAGCGGGCGCCGACCGTCTCGAGACCTACACCGACGAGCCCGGCGGCCGTGCGTTTCTCGAGGAGCGCGGCTTTCGGAAGCAGGGCGGCGAGCCGATCCTGCGGCTCGACGTGGCGGACGCCGACGTTTCCGATCTCCCCGCACTCGAGCAGGCGAACGCCGCCGAGGGCTTCCGGCTCGCCCCGCTCGCCGAGGTGCTCGACCGGCCTCGGGAGCTGCACGCCCTCTACGCGGTCGCGTCGGAGGACGTCCCGGAGGAGTCGACCGTCGACGACATCCGCTACGAGGAGTGGGTCAGTGAATGCCTCGAGGATCCCGACCTGTCGCGCGAGGGGAGCGCGGTCGTCCTGGACGGGGAGAAGCCGGTGGCGCTCGCGTTCATCGTCTCCGACGGCGAGGGGCGGGCCGCGAACGACCTCACCGGAACGCTGCCCGAGTACCGGCGTCGCGGGCTCGCCCGGCTCGCCAAGCTCGCCACCATCCGCTGGGCCGAGGCGAACGGCGTCGAGTGGATGCTGACCGCCAACGCCGAGGCCAACGCGGGCATGCGCGCCCTCAACGAGAGCCTCGGCTACCGCCCCGCGGGAACGCAGGCGTTCTACGTCCGCGACGCACTAAGCTAATCGCATGGATCCGCTGAGAGAGCCCATCGAGGGCGCCGACCTCCGCGACGTCGCGGGCGTCAGGGTCGAGATCGTCAAGGTCGGGAACGGCCGTGTGAAGCGCGCCGTCTACCCCCCCGGGTTCCGTTGGTCGACGCACATGCGGCCGACCGTGCGAACCGAGCGCTGCATGCACGCGCACATCGGATTCCTCGCCCGCGGCCATATCCAGGGCGAGTACGCGGACGGCTGTACGTTCGACTACGTTGCGCCCCAGGTCGTGGCGATCGATCCCGGGCACGACGCCTGGGTCGTGGGCGATGAGGAGGCCGTGCTCATCCAGTTCGACTCCGAAGAGGGAACGGCCCGCCGGTTCGGCCTCCCCGCGGAGCACTCGCACTAACGTTCCCAGCGGATGTTCGAGTCGCTGACCGAGTACGTCTCGGGGTCGCCGTGGACCTACGTCTTCCTTTTCGTGATCGCGGCGCTCGACGTGATCATCCCGCTCGTCCCGAGCGAGACGTCGGTGATCCTCGCCGGCGTGCTCGCCTCCACCGGCGACCTCGAGCTCATCCTCGTCATCCTCTTCGCCGCCGGCGGCGCCATCCTCGGGGACAACATCGCATACTGGATCGGGAGGAAGGTCGGGCACCGCATCGTCGACCGCTGGTTCAAGGGAGAGCGCCGCAAACAGGTGGACTGGGCGCACAAACAGGTGCAGGAGCGCGGCGGATACCTGATCATCATCGGGCGCTTCATCCCGGGAGGGCGGACGGCTGTCACGCTCTCGTGTGGGATGCTCGAGATGCCATGGCGGCGCTTCATCGCCTTCGACGTGGTTGCCGGCCTCGTCTGGGGCACGTACGCGGCCATGCTCGGCTACGTCGGCGGCAGCACGTTCGAGGAGAACCCGCTCAAAGGCTTCCTGCTCGCGTTCGTGGTCGCGCTCGGGATCGCCGGCGTGATCGAGGGCTACCGCTGGTACAAGAGGCGCAGTGTCGTCGCTGACAGCTGATCTCGAGGCCGCCGCCCGGATCGGCGGCGACGAGCGCGGGGGTGTCACGCGCTTCGCGTGGTCACCCGAGCTCGCGCACGCGAACGCCTGGCTCATGGAGCAGCTCGCCGAGCTCGGCCTCGAGGTCGAGCTGGATCCCGCGGGGAACGTGATCGGCCGCTGGGCGGCGGGAGAGGGGAAGGCAGTCGCTCTCGGCTCCCACCTCGACACCGTGCCCTCCGGGGGGCGCTATGACGGCGCGCTCGGCGTGCTGGCGGCGCTCGACGTCGTGCGCCGCCTCAAGGCCGACGGCGTCGAGCCCAGGCGCCCGCTCTGGGTGATCTCCTTCAACGACGAGGAGGGCGGCCGCTTCCAGACCGGGATGCTGGGCAGCCGCGCCTTCTGCGGCGACTGCGACCTCGAGGACTGGGAGCGCCGTGGCGTCGGGGACGCGATGGCCGAGGCGGGCTTCGACTTTGGGCGGCTGGGCGAGGCGTCCCGCGTCCGCGAGCTGGGCGCTTACCTGGAGCTTCACATCGAGCAGGGGCCGGTGCTGGAGCGCAATGGCGTCGACCTCGGCGTCGTCACCGCGGTCACGGGGATGCTCGGCTTCCGGGTGCGTTTGACCGGCGAGGCCAACCACGCCGGGACGACCCCGATGGAGCTGCGGCGGGACGCTCTCGCGGGCGCGGCGCGTGTGGTGCTGGCGCTCCGCGAGGTGGCACGCGGCCGCGACGACATGACCGCGAACGTCGGCGTCATCAGCGTGGAGCCGGGCGGGTTCAACGTCGTCCCTGGCGCGGCTGAGCTGACGATCGACGTCCGGTCGCCGACTGCCGAAGGGTTCGCGTGGTTGGAGCCGTTCGTCCGCAAGACGGTGAAGCGAATTGCCGCCGAGGAGCACCTTGGCCTCGACCTGCGGGAGACGCACCGCAAGCAGCCCGTGGCGCTCGATCCCGCGCTCCAGGACACCCTCGAGGCGGCCGCGTTGGAGGAGGGCGCTACGACGCTGCGGATGCCGAGCGGCGCCGGCCACGATGCGATGGTGCTCGCCCATCACGTCCCTGCAGCCATGCTCTTCGTCCCGAGCCGCGGGGGCCTCAGTCACACCCCGGACGAGTTCACGCCATCGGAGCAGTGCGAGCTGGGCGCGAGGGTGCTGGCCCGCGCCGTCCGGCAGCTCGTGGAGTAGCTCGTGCACGTCGAGCGGCTCGGCGACGGCCCCCTCGTTCTCCTCGTCCACGGGAGCGTCACGGGCGCCAGGCTGACGTGGCGCGACCAGCTCCCTCTCGCCGAGCGCTGGACACTCCTGCTCGTCGATCGCCCCGGCTTCGGGCAGA
>DAITAN010000258.1:0-4184 GCA_036824235.1 Gaiellaceae bacterium
AGGTCGCCGCGCTACCGCCGCTCGCCGCCTCGGCCGCGAAGCAGGCCGCCGACGCCATCGCCGAGTCGAGCCGCGAGGCCGGCGTCCTGATCGAGCGCCTCGCCTATGCGGCACTCGCGCGGACCGAGGAAGCCCGGGCAGCCGGAGAAGCCTTCGGCGCCCGCAAAGAGCCCAAGTAACAAAGTGTTACTTGGGCCGTTCGGCCCCTAGACGGGCTCGACCGGATCGCCGACCCGCACTCGGCCCGGCTCCTCGACGTCCGCATAGACGCCGAACTCGACGTGCTTCCCGTTCGCGAAGCCGCGATACGCGGGGATCTCCCGCAGCGTGTCGAAGTCGCGTGCGCCGCTCTCGGGATTCTGCGTCGTCGTCGCACAGCGGACGCAGGTCTCGACCACGGTCACGACGGCCTCTCCCAGGCGGACGCGTCGGCCGATCCACTCGTCCTCCTCGTGCGAGGCGACGCCGGCGATAGTCACGAGCATCCGGAAACGCCGCCCGTCCACCGGCCCGTCGTGGCCGGACTCGCGCTCCAGCTGCCCCAGCGACGCCTCGGAGAGGAGCGAAACGACGCGCTCGTCGACCGCGCCTCCCTCCGCGTCCACGCGAAACAGGCGCAGCGGCTTGCCGACGAAGTCCGAGAGCGCAGCCGAGAACGGGCCCTCGACCACGTGCGACGGACGCTGAGTGTCCCAGAGGTTCACGACCTCCGCCGCGCCGAGCCTCACCTCGTCCTCAACCACCGTGCCGTCGGGAAAGCGCAGCGAGAGTCGGTCGGGGTCACGCCGGTAGTCAGCAACGATCGTCACCATGCGCCCGTGGCGGATCCCGCTGAAGAGGCGCCCGGTCTCGTCCAGCATCAGGAACTGCCGGTTTCCGGGCACGCCGGTGCGCTCGACCATGATCTCGTCGGGGTGGTGCTGTGCGAGCCCCTTGACCGGGGCGATGGAGAGCCGGGAGACGGTGCCCACGTTTCTAATCTACTCGGACGCCGGCGGGGGCTCGGCGTGGCCCCAGGCGTCGGCGCCGCCGTCGACGACGATCGTCGTCCCGGTCACGTAGGACGCGGCGGGCGAAGCGAGGAACGCGATCACGGCGGCCACCTCTTCGGGCGTCCCGAGACGGCCGGCCGGAATCGACTTCTCCCAGGCGGCGATCTGCTTGGCGCCGTAGCCCTCGAGGCCCTCGGTCAGGATCGTCCCGGGCGCGACGCAGACCGTGCGGATCCCGAAGCGGCTCCACTCGCCCGCGAGCCCGGCGGCCAGGTTCTCGATCGCAGCGCGGGCGGCGGCGGCGTGGGCGAAGCCCGGAATCCCTCGGCGCGGGCTGAACCCGACGAAGACGACGACGCCGCCGCGGTTGGGGATCATCGACCGTGTCGCCACGGTCCGTGTCACGTCCCAGGCGGCGTCGACCGCCAAGCGGTGCACGGCGCGCCAGCCGTTGAGGGAGATCTCCTCCGCCGGCGCGATGAACTGGCCCCCGGCGTTGTTGACGAGCACGTCGATGCGCTCGAAACGCTCAAGCGCGGCGTCGACGAGCGTCGCGACCTGATCCGGCTCGCGGACGTCGATCTGGAGGGCCAGGCACTCGGCGCCGAGCGCCTCCACCGCGCCTCGGGCCTCCTCCAAGGGCTCCGGGCGGCGCCCGCAGATGACGACGGAGGCTCCGGCCCGCGCGAGCTCGAGCGCGGTCGCGCGCCCGATGCCAGTGCCGCCGCCGGTGACGAGCGCAATCACGGGCTGTTCACCGCCCCGTCAGGCGTACGGCCTTCGAGAACCGCGCGCACGGAGAGCACCGGGCGCGTGTGGCAGGCCTCGTCGGCCTCGGCGCTGTACCAGGCGATGTGCGGCGTGACGACGAGGCGCGGCCACGCGGGCGCAGGATGATCGTCAGTCGGCGGCTCGACGGGGATGACGTCGAGCGCGGCGCCGCCGAGTCGCCCGCTCTCGAGCTCGCGCCGCAGCGCGTCCAGGTCGATGAGCTGCGGGCGCGCAGTGTCCACCAGCACGGCGCCGTCGGGCATCAGGGCGAGCTCTGCCGCACCGAGGAGCCCGTCGGTCTCCGGCGTGAGAGCGACGTGGAGCGAGACGGCGTGGCAGGCGGCCAGCAGGTCGTGGAGCGTCGCGGGGCGAGCACCTGTCGCGGCGATCTGCTCGTCCTCGAGCGCCGGGTCGGTGGCCCAGACCTCGAAGCCGAGCGCGGAAGCGCGTTCGACGAGCGCCTTCCCTGTCCGCCCGAGGCCGACGACGCCCAGCCGGGTCCCGCGGATGCGGCGCAGCACTCCGGCGGCCTTCCAGTCCCAGCCGCCGGCGCGCACCTCGCGGTCGAGCACGACAACGCCGCGCAGCAGCGAGAGAGCGAGCGTCAGGGCGTGGTCGGCGACCTCCTCGACGCAGTAGTCGGAGACGCTGCAGACCCAGATCCCACGGCGCTCGGCCTCCTCCACGTCCACGTGATCGAACCCGACGCTGCACGTGGCGACGACGCGGAGCGCCGGCAGCCGGTCGAGGTCGACGGCGCGCACCTCGGTCTCCGTCCCCACGAGCAGGCCGACGACGTCCTCTCCGCCCCAGGGCTCCCTCGCCTCGCCCACCGTCACGCCGATGCCCTCGAGGAGGGAACGAACCCTCTCGGTGTCGTAGCCGTCGTCGCCCACGACCACACGCGTCTCGACTCCGGCTGCCACGGCCGGAGTTACTATCACCGCCCCCGGCCCCGAGGGCAACCGTGCACGAAAAAGAGATCGAGATCAGGTGGCGCGACCTCGACCCGTACGGGCACGTCAACCATGCCGTCTTCCTCAGCTACCTCGAGGAGGTGCGCGACGAGTGGCTGATGACGGCGGTGGGCGACGACGCGCTCGGCTATGTCGTCGCGCGCGTCGAGATCGACTACCGCCGCGAGGTGACGCAGAAGGACGACCGGGTGATCGCCCGCATCCGGCTCGACTCGCTGGGGACGTCGAGCGTCCGCACCGTCGAGGAGCTCGTGGTCAAGGACGGAGAGCTAGCCGCGCAGGCCAAGGTCGTGCTCGTCGCCTGCGACGAGCACCATCGCCCGCGGCCCCTCACAGACGACGAGCGGACCGTGCTCGAACGTGCTTGACGCGCTCCTCAGCCCGCTGCTCCTGGGGCCCGTCCAGCTCCGGAACCGGATCGTGTCGACCGCCCATCAGACGACGCTCGTCCACGATCATCTGCCGACCGACGACTTCCTCGCCTACCACGAGGCGCGGGCGCGGGGCGGCGTCGGCCTGATCGTCCTCGAGGCCACGGCCGTCGACCCCTCCGGGCTCCTGACCCCGCACACGCTCGCGGGCTACCGGGAGGACTCGACCGCCGGGTTCGCCCGAGTCGCCCAGGCGGTGCGACCGCATGGGGCGCGGCTCTTCGTCCAACTCTTCCACGGGGGGCGGGAGCAGATCGCGACTCCGCCGCGCACGCCGGCGATTTCCGCTTCGGCGGTCCCGAGCCGACGCTTCCACGTCGAGCCTCGCGCCGCCACACAGGCGGACATCGAGTCGATCATCGACGGCTACGCGCGCTCTGCCGCCAACGTGGCCGCGGCCGGCCTCGACGGCATCGAGATCTCGGCTGCCCACAACTACCTCGCGGCGCAGTTCTTCACGCCCGGCCTCAACAACCGCGACGACGAGTGGGCCGAACCCGCGCGGTTCCTTCTCGCCGTGCTCGAGGCCGTCCGGAGAGCGGCGCGGGGCCTCGTGCTCGGCGTGCGGCTGAGCGCGGACTCGGAGGCGGCCCGGAACGTCGTCGGCGAGCTGAAGAGCCGCGTCGACTACGTCAGCATCGCGCTCGGCGAGTCCTCGACGTACCTCGGCGCCATGGGGATCGTGCCCCCACCGCCCTTCCCCGAGAACGCGATCGGGGACTACGCGGGGTTCCGCGTCGGGCCGCCGCTCGTGGGCACGTCGCGCGTCGTCGACCCTGTCTCCGCCGACCGGCTCGTCGCCGGCGGGGCCTTCGAGGCGGTCGGGATGACGCGCGCGCTCATCACCGATCCCGACCTCCCGCGCAAAGCGGCCGAGGGCGCCCTCGAGGACATCCTGCGGTGCATCGGCTGCAACGCCTGCATCGCCCACTACCACGCCGGAACGCCGATCGCCTGCACCCAGAACCCGCGCACCGGCCGCGAGCGAACGCTGCCCCGGCCTGAGCGGGCCC
>DAITAN010000259.1:0-4167 GCA_036824235.1 Gaiellaceae bacterium
ACCTTCCCGGGGACGGGGCCGACGCAGGACCTGCGCGCTCAAGCTCTACCTCGCAGGTGCCCTGCTTCCCGCAGCGTGGAAGCTGGTGCGCCACCTCCGCGGTTAGTTCCTCTGTTTTGCGCCCGCGCGAGCGGGTAGGCGCACGGGGTATCCAAAACCGTCAGGAGGGGTCGAACAAGAATGGCCAGCATCCAGGAATCGATCGACGTCCAGGTGCCCGTGCGCACCGCGTACAACCAGTGGACGCAGTTCGAGGAGTTCCCGAAGTTCATGGAGGGCGTCAAGTCCGTCACGCAGCAGGACGACACGCACCTTCACTGGGTCGCCGAGGTCGGCGGCACCGAGCATTCGTGGATCGCGCAGATCACCGAGCAGCGGCCCGACCAGCTCGTCGGCTGGAGGGCCATCGAGGGCCACGGCACGAGCGGTGTCGTCACCTTCGAGCCTCTCGGTGAGAGCGAGACGCGGGTCACCGTGCAGATGGACCACGAGACGGAGGGGCTCAAGGAGCAGCTCGGCAGCATGCTCGGAGTCGACAGCCGTCGCGTGAAGGACGATCTCGAGCGCTTCAAGGATCTCGTCGAGAGCGAGGGCATCGAGAGCGGTGCCTGGCGCGGCGAGGTCGAGCAGGGCCAGCGGGTCCGCTAGCTGGCCGGGTCTGCAGGGAATGCGAGGGGCCGCTTCGGCGGCCCTTCGCCGTTACTGGGCGTCGGCCTTCGCGGGCTCGGCGGGCGTCTCGGTGCTGCGGCGGCGGTACGCCGTCACGACGTGCTGGACCGCATCCTCGGGATCGTCGGTGACGTGGAGCTGCTCCCAGTCCTCGGGCGAGATCATCCCCTGGGCGAGCAGCGTCTCCTGCGTCCAGTCGAGCATGCCGCGCCAGTAGGCGGAGTCGAAGAGGACGACCGGGAAGTCGAGGATCTTCCCCGTCTGGATCAGCGTCAGAGCCTCGAAGAGCTCGTCGAGCGTCCCGAAGCCGCCGGGGAAGATGACGAAACCCTCGGCCGCCTTCACGAACATCGTTTTGCGCACGTAGAAGTGCGCGAAGGTGAGCGAGACGTCCAGGTACGGGTTCGAGTCCTGCTCGTGCGGCAGGACGATGTTGAACCCGACCGATAGCCCGCCGCCCTCCTTGGCGCCACGGTTGGCGGCCTCCATCACCCCGGGGCCGCCTCCCGTGACCACGACGAAGCCCGCCGCGGCGAAGCGCTTGCCGACGTCGCGGGCCTCAGCGTAGACCGCGTGATCCTCGCCGACGCGCGCCGAGCCGAAGATGGTGACCGCCGGCTCGGGCAGGTCGGCGACGGTGTTGAAGCCCTCGTAGAACTCCTCCGCGATCTGCTGGACATGCCGGCGCTCGGGATGCTCCCAGCTCTCCAGGATCCGCCGGTCGTCGACCATGCTTAGAACGTGCGCTCGACGTGCGTGGCGCTCATTGCGAGCGCGAGCAGAGCCGCGAGCCCGACATACGTGACGCCGACGACGGCCCGCTGCCAGCCGGGAATCGAGTAGTACTCCTTCGCGCCGGGGGCAGCGCGCGCCTTCCAACGCCGCCAGACCTCCAGGCCGCCGATCAGGAGCACGAGGATGAGGATCGGGTTCGGCCAGAGGATCGTGAGGACGAGCAGCATGGCGAGCCCCACGGCCCAGAGCGCAGGGTGGAGCGCTGCGACCGCTCGGCCGCCGTCGAGCGGCGAGACCGGGATCAGGTTGAAGAGGTTGAGGAAGAACCCGGTGAACGCGAGCGCGACGAGGAGCTCGGAGTCGAGGGACTCGCCGGCCGCCCAGACGGCGGCTGCCCCGAGGCTCCCGATGATCGGCCCGGCGAGCGCGACACGCGCCTCGCGCCAGACGTCGTGGGGCATCTGCTTCATGCCCACGACCGCGCCGAGGAACGGGATGAAGAGCGGCGCCGACGCGGGGATGCCCTGGTGGCGCAACTCGATCACGTGGCCGAGCTCGTGGACGAGCAGCAGCAGGACGAAACCGACGGCGAAGCGCCAGCCCCAGATCCACGCGTAGGCGGCGATGGAGACGAGCATCGTCGCCGAGGTGGCGAAGATCTTGAGCTTGAAGACCACCAGCGCCGCAGCCTTGAACTTGAAGAGCAGGTAGCCCAGGCCCGCGATCGGCACCCAGAGCTTCTTGCCCAGGTCTCGCAAGGGGCTGCGCGGGTGGATCGGCTCGTAGTCGCGGAGCGGATAGTCGTCATGAGGCTCGAGCGGATCGTGCTCGTAGCGGCGGGACTCCGGCTCCTGCTGGGGGGTGAGGCTGCTCACCGACTCATCGTAGCGACGCCTTTCGAAAACTCCCCGAACGGGCGGCGAAAGTTAGGCGTGCCACGAGTACAAACAGCCAATCGTTTCCAACATGGAGGAGAAATCCGTCGCCCGATTGGGCTTTCATCCTCGGCGGCGGGAGGGTCAAAGCGGCGAGAAGCGGCGGCCCAGCCTCGCCGTCCTTTGACGGACAGGACGTCCGACCCGAAAGGAGTTCGAATCGTGAAAAGCAAGCTTCCGATCGTGCTATCCGTGACCGCGCTGGTCGTCGCCGTTCTCGGCTGGTCGACACCGGCAATCGCGCACGGCGTTCAGCACGCGCTCTTCGCCCACAACGCCGACAAGGTTGACGGCAAGCACGCGATCGGATCCACTGGGACGTTGGACCACGCAGGCGGCAAGCTCGTCGCCACTCTGTCGACCGGCCCGAACAAGGGTCGCTTCGCCCGTAAGTTCGTCAACTCGGCGTACGCCTACGTGGCGACACCTGGTGCGACCCCGGCGCTCAACGCCGCGCGGACGAGGAACTTCACCGCCGTAACCTCGCCGTCGACGGGTTTGTACTGTCTGACGCCCGCTGCGGGGATAAGCCCCGCCACGTCACCGCTGATCGTCAGCGTCGACTGGAGCGTTTCCTTGGGCAGCGACCTCTGGGTCTACTGGCGCTCGTCTGGCATCGGCTGCCCGGCGGGACGGTACGCCGTCGTCACCTACCAGCTCGGAGGAGACGCGACCCCGGACCTGAGCGGGACTGTCGCCTTCGTGGCGTATGTCCCCTAGAGGGGGGTTGGGATCAACCATGAACCGTATGTTCACGCGTCGCAACGGAATTGCCGCAGCGCTCGCGGGCCTTGCCATCGGCCTCGCCGCTGCGGGCGTCGGCGCTTCGACCGGTCCGGCCACGAATGAGGATCGGGCGAAGACCGAGCCACCCCCGGCAGCAGCGCGTTCGACTGCCAAGGCACCAACGAATGAAGAGGTGCTGAAGCGGCAGGGGCGCACACAGGCACCGGCCGTTCCCTCCTCGTCAGGCGAGACGAACGACTAGCAGCAGCAGTACCACCTGATCGCGGCAGGGGCCTTCGGGCCCCTGCCGCGTGCTGCGCCATTGATCCAAACGGCTCGACCCGTACGCCCAGGGAAGATCGTTCGTCCCTCCCACGTCAGGTGCGAGATACATCGATCGAGGGAGGACGGAAATGCGGATGGTACGGAGTCGGAAACTGGTTGTGCTCGTCGCTGCGGCCCTGGCGATCGGCGTCGTGATGGTGGCGACGCCGGCGAGCGCGATCACGAACTGGACGAACGTGTGGAACAACCACATCAAGCCCAAGGCGGATCAGCGGTACGTCAAGAAGTCCGCCATCAAGACGATCCAGGGCAACTACGCGGCAGGCCTCCAGGCAGGCAACATCGGCGATGACGGCTGGGACAGCATCTCGTTCGGCTTCGAGCTCTCCTCGGCGCCGGAAGAGCACTTCCTGACGGCCGGCTCGGCGTCGACTGCGCAGTGCCCCGGCACGGCGGTCAACCCGCTGGCGGCCCCCGGTCACCTCTGCGTGTACGAGTCGCAGAGCCAGAACCGCGGCAGCGTCGTGCTCTTCACTGGCACCACGGGCTTCACGAACCAGGCGAGCAAGTGGGGTGCAGGCGTCTGGCTGATCCCGGCGGCGGCAGGCAACGCCTACAGCTATGGCACGTGGGCGGTCACGGCGGCGAACGGCACCTCGCCCTCGCGCGTCGCACCCGACGCCACGGGCCAGGTCGCAGGCGGCTAGAACAGTCCCCTCACTGCGGCAGACGACGGGGGCCTCCGGGCCCCCGTCGTCGTGGCGCGGTCACGAACCGCACCCGATCCACTCCTCGCCGCCCTCGTAGACCTCCTTCT
>DAITAN010000260.1:0-4158 GCA_036824235.1 Gaiellaceae bacterium
CTGCCAAGAGCGCGCCCCCTCCGGCGGCGAAGGCCGCGCCTGCAGCGGCCCCCCGGAGCAGCTCTTTTCTCGAGATGCTCCCGTCGTACGTCTCGTCGTGCACGTCGTCAGCCATTCGCGAAACCTCCCCTTTCGCTGCCTGCGAGACGGATTGTCCGATTGTCTGACAGTCAGCAGGACCGTGTCAAGGCACGCGGCGCGGCGCGTCGAGATCCGGCCGGGGACGGCCTAGGGGGCGGGCGGAGCCGCGGGCGTCTGGCGCTCGAGAATCCGCGTCTCGATCCGGCGCGTGCGCGACCGCAGGGCGATCCAAAGGACCACCGCGACGACGACCAGCGGGCTGAGGACGATCGCCAGGAAGAGTGCGATCGCACCGGCGTCTCCGAGGAAACGGAGCGCATCGTTGGCAACCCCGGCGACTCCCTCCTCGTCGTCCTTGCCGGCCGCGGGAGCCTCCCGCGTGTGCAGCACAAGCGTCAGCTCCGAGGTCGCTGCCTCGCGGCGATCCGAGCGGTTCGCGCGACGGAGGTCGCTGAGGCCGTTGCGCCGGTCCTCGAGGGCGAGCCTCAGGTCGATCTCCTGCGCCGGCGTCAGCGTCTCGGTCTCGAGCCTGAGCTCGATCGCCCTGATCGCGCGCTGGAGATTCTCGATCCGCGTCTCGCGGCGGTCGATCGCGGCCTGGAGGTCGACCGTCTCGACCTGCTGGCCGGTGACGGTGCCAAGGTCGCCGAGCCGCACGATCGCGTCCTCGACGCGCGTGACGGGGACGCGGAGAGCCAGCTCGGCTCGACCTTCGTTGCCCTGCGTGTCGATCTCCGAGCCGGCGACCCAGCCGCCCAGCTCGCGGGTGATCGTCATGGACTCGTTGGCTGCGTCGGAGAGCTCCTCTGCGTCGGCGAGGCGCACTTCCATCCAGAGCTTCAGGTCGGTCGCGCGGTTCGAGGGGAACCTGGCGGCCATGTCCGAAAGGTCGGTCGCCCGCTGGCCGGCGGCCTCCAAAGTGACGTCCGAATCCTTCTGGACCCAGTCAGGGACACCCTCGCGGGTCCGCTGGAAGTTGGGGGTCCGCCTCGGCATGACCATCGGCACGGTCGGAATGGTCTCCTCGGGCGCCGCATCACCCGCAGCAGGCTCGACGACTTCCGCGGCCGGCGCAGCGGTACCGTTCGCGCTCTCGTCGTCCCCGCCCTCCACGGTCGAGAGGAACGCGGCGAACGCGGCGAGGAAGATGACCAGCGCCGCGAGCGCGAGCACCTGCCGCCGGGGCAGGAGGTTGATTCGGCGGCGGCGCGGCGGCTCCTCGCCGATCTTCCGCACGCGCTCCAGCAGTGTCGGCGGAGCAGGCGGCGCCTCTGCGCGCAGCTCCCTGACGAGCCCCTGGAGGCGCGCTTCCTGCTCTCCCTCCGGGAGCGCGCCGCCGAGGAGCTCCTCGAGCCGGTCTGGAGCAATCAGTTCAGGCGCGGGCATCTGCGGCCATCCTCTCTTCGAGCTTTCCAAGCGCGCGCGTCAATCGCATGGAGCAGGCCGAACGGCCGATGCCGAGCACGCGGGCGGCTGCGTCGGCGTCCAGGTCGAGCACGACCCGGAGCGCCAGGACCTCCCGCTCGCCCGCGCTCAGCGTGCGGAGTGCGGCTTCCAGCTCCGGCCCGAAGCCGAGGTCGGGCATGTCGGCGTCGTGGTCGGACTCGAGCGCGTACCGCTCCTCACGCCGCCGCCGCCGCGACTCGCTGCGGAAGTGGTCGAGCGCGACGTTCCGCGCGATGCGGCAGAGCCAGGTTCGCTCCGACGCCCGCCGCGGGTCGTACCGTCGCCACGACTTGAACGCCTTCTCGAACGTCTCGGCGCTGAGATCCTCGGCGAGTGCGTGGTCGGCAGTGAGCATGAGCAGGTAGCGGTGGACGTCGTCCAGGTGCTCCTCCGCGACCTCGGCAAAGCCCCGCCGGAGCGGAGCGCGCCTCGGCAGCGGGGGCGCGAGCGCATTCACGATCCTCATACGCCGCAATGCACCCGTTTCGTCACGCCGGCCCATGGCCGGATTGTGACTCGCGAAAGCCGCGACTACGAGGTCGTCTCGGCGAGCGGCTTGTCGAGGATCGCGCGCCGGCGGCGGGCGCGGACCTGCTCGGCGGCGACGTAGCTCCCGAGCACGAAGACGAGGGCGGCTCCCTGCGCGAGCAGGCCCTCCCACGTCGGGAAGATCCCGAGCCAGAGCCCTGCCCAGTACGGGAGGCGCAGCCCTTCGACCGGCGTGACCGGGATCCAGCCGACCACCTGCAGGGTCTGCACCGTCGTCCCGACCATGATCACGAGCACCCAGAGGATCAGCAGGCCGGTGGCGACGAGCATCTTCTTGTGCGGCAGCTTGCGCTGGAGGCGGATGGTCAGGTAGCCGACCGCGAGCGTGGCTGCGAGCCCGATGGCGACGCCGATGAGCACGATCCCGGCTCCCGCCTCGAGCACGATCGCCTGGAGGAAGAGCACGGTCTCGAACCCCTCGCGGTAGACGCTCGTGAACCCGAGCGCGATGAGCCCCACGACCTGCGCCGCCGCGGCGCCGACGCCGATCCCGATGATCTTCTTCTTCTTGCCGTGCAGCCCGGCGAGATGCTCACCCCAGTACACGCGGTGGTAGAACCAGTTGAGGATGAGGAGCAGCACCCCGATGGCCACGAGCGAGACGATCGCCTCGAGCTTCTCGCCGTAGCGGCTCAGGCTCCCGAGCACCGTCTGGGCGATGCCCCACGTGGCCACGCTGGCGACGAAAGCCGCAGCGGCGCCCCACAGGAGCGGCTTCCGCAGCTTGGCTTGCGCGCCGACCATGCCCGCCATCAACGCCGCCAGGATCAGCACGGCCTCGAGCCCTTCGCGGAAGACGATGATCGCGGTGTTCGAGATGACCGCGGTGTTCGAGGTCGGCCCGGCTCCCACGGCAGCCTCCGCGTCGGCGAGCGCGAGGTCGAGGGCCTTGCGCGTCTCCGCCACCTCGGCCGGCTCGGCCTTTCGCTTGACGAGCTGAGCGAGGCCCGGAAGGCCGTCCGCTCCGTACCAGAACAGCCCTTCAACCTCGACGAAGAGGTCGTTCGCGAGTCCGCGGAGCCGCTGCTCGGGCCCGAACTCGAAGAACGCGTAGGCCTCGAGCCGCGCCTGCTCCGCCTGGGCGAACTGCCCGGCCGCCATCGCGCTCTCGAGCCGGTCGAGCGTGGCCGCGATGACGTCGAAGTCGGCCGTCGCGCCGGCCTCCTTCCATTCCTCGGGGTAGAGCGAGTCGATCAGCTCGAGTGCCTCGTCGGTCGCGCCCTGCACCTCCTCCGGGTCGGCCACCTCCTCGTGCCGGGCAGCCGAACCCAGGTCCGCCGCCAGGCCGTCGAGGATCTCACCGAGCCGGCGCGTGTCCTCCTGGTTCTCGAGCGCGAGGAGGTGCTCGAGATCGCCGAACGCCTGCGCGGCGCCGTCGCGGAACGTGACGGCCTCCTGGATCTCGAAGTCGAGCGTGACGCGGCCGTTGTCGACACCGCGCTCGTACTCGATGGGAACGAGGGCGAGGAAGCGCTCGAGCTGACCGGCGCGACGCAGCTCTTCTTCCTCGCTCAGCGGGGCGGCACGGAATCCTTCGAGCGCGGCCTCGATTTCGGCCAGCGCGGGCTCGACGGCGCCGTCGTCTCCCTCCTCGGCCGCAGCGACCAGCGTCTCGAACGCGTCGGCGGCAGCTGTCGTGTCTGCCGCGTTGCGTTGCTTCTCGTACGCAGGGGCGAGCATGGCGAAGTACCCGCGGGCGAGCGCCGCGGCGCCCGCGCGGCTGATGTCGAACCCCTGGCCACCGGAGGCGACCACGGTGTCGAGGGCCGCGTTGAGTCGCGCCTGGTACGTGTCGAGGAGGTCGGCGCGAACGGCCGCCGACGCCGGCTTGGCGCCCATGCGCCCGCCTTCGAGGGCCTGGAGAGCAAGCGTGGCGTCGGCGCCCGGCCGGGTGAAGCGCGTCGGCTTGCGAAACTCGCGCACGAGGAGCCAGGCGCGCGCCTCGTCTACGTCGCCGGCCGATGCGGCGGCCGTGGCGCGTTCGAGCGCCTCGGCCAGGATCGCCGTCCAGGTCGTGGCTCGGGCGACCTCCAGAGCCACCGAATCCCGGGCGGCCACCGCCTCGCCGGCTGCCGCGAGCCC
>DAITAN010000015.1:0-15320 GCA_036824235.1 Gaiellaceae bacterium
GTACCTGTCTCCGGGCGGGCCTCGCCGCGGGCGCAGCGCGCCAGCTCGTCGAGCTCCTCGACGAGGACGTCGCGGGCCTCGAACCCGATGTCCTGGACGCCCTCCGCGGTCGTGAGCCTGAGGGCCGTCGCACCGTCCACGAGCTCGACGCGCGGCCAGACGGCCATGTCCGTCACGTAGTCGAGCACACCGTCCGTGCCGGCGAGGCGCAGCGCGAACGTCTTTGGCGAGACGTAGCTGGAGGAGACGACCGACCGTGCGCCCGACTCGTGCTCGACGAGAGCGATCCCGAGGTCGTCGATCTCCGCGTCGGTGACCAGCCGGGCGAACGAGCCCTGCACCCGCGCGGCCGGCCCGAGCCAGTGGAGCAGCGTGTCGATGTGATGCACACCGATCTGCAGGAGCGGCCCGCCGGGGCACGTCTCGCGGTGATAGCGCCACATGTGCGGCTTGAGCGTCCCGGTGAGCGAGAAGTTCGCCTCCGCGAGGACGACCTGGCCGAGCGCGCCGTCGCGCACCAGCCGCTCCACCGCCCTGGCCGCGCCGAGCCGGCGCAGGCCGTGGCCGACCAGGAGGGTCACGCCGGCGGCCTCGCACGCAAGAGCCATCGCGCGCCCGTCCTCGAGCGTGTCCGCGATCGGCTTCTCGACGAAGACGTGCTTCCCCCGCTCGGCGCAGGCGACCGCCTGCTCCCGGTGCACGAAGTTCGGCGTGACGAGCAGCACCGCCTCGACCCGCGGATTCTCGATCGCCGCCTCGAACGACGGCGCCGGCTCGCAGCCCGCCTCGACAGAGAAGGCTTGCCGCTTCTCCGAGTCGCGGCTGAAGCACGTGACGAGCTCGAGCGACGGCGTCCGCGCGACGGCGGCCGCCAGGCGCCCTCCCCACATCCCCGTGCCAACGAGCGCGACGCCGACCGGCGTCACCGAGCGGCCACCAGCGGCTCGAACGGCATCGAATGTAGCGACTCGGCTTCGTCGGCCCTGACGATCGTGAGCTGCCCGAGCTGCAGCCCCATGCGCTCGTCAGGCGTGATCGGGTTCGGCTGGACGACGACCGCCATCCGCTCCTCGAAGGTGCGCCCGTCGGGCGCCGGATTGGCATCGTCCCACGGCCACCACTGGACGCAGGAGCGATCGATGATCGGCGGCATGATGTCGACGCCGTAGCCGTGCACGAGATCGTCGTAGATCGCGTAGCCGGCCTCGCCGATCATCGAGCTCGCACGGATGACCTCCGCCTCGGTCGTGCCCGGCCTGAGCATGCCGACGATCGCGTCGTAGGAGTCGAGCGCGACGTCGAACATCCGCTGCCACTCGGCCGTCGGCTCCGCCTCGACGAAGACCGGGCGCTGGATCTGTCCCGTGTAGCCCCAGTAGGAGGCACTGAACTCCGTGATGATCACGTCACCCGCGGAGATCCGCCGGGGCGACGGGTTCTGGGCAGGGAGGCACCCGTTCGGGTCGTCCATCGCCATCGAGCGCAGGAACGTGATCCGCGGCATCCCGCCCTCGGGCCGGTACGCGGCCTCCGACAGCGCAACGAGCTCGACGTCGCTCATCCCTGGCCTCGCGCCCTCGGCGAGGGCAACCATCGCCTTGTCCGTGAGCTCGGCCGCCTTGCGGAGCCAACTGATCTCCTCCTCGGACTTGATCAGGCGCAGGCGCGCATACGGGAGCGTCGCGTCCACGAGCTCCAGGCCCGGCAGCGTTTCGCGCAGCAGAGCGTGATGCGCGTACGGCATGCCCATGGAGAAGGTCGCGTTCACGCCCACGAGCCCGACGCGGCCCGCGGTGACGCCGATCGCCTCGAGGCGGGCCGCCACGCGCTCCGCCGGGGAGTATGTGCCCCACTCGATGATCGGGACGTCGCTGACCTCGCGCGCGTTCGGCACGTGGTTGGTGAGGCCCGTGTAGAGAGCGGTCTCGTGAGCTTCGTCCAGCGGGACGACGAGGTAGCAGTGGTGCAGGTCGAGGTGGTTCGAAAGCCAGAACGGGTTGGCCATGTTGGCCCGGCTCGTGCCCGAGTTGCCGAACACGACCAGCGCCGCGAGCCCCTGCTCGCGCATGAGGTCGCGCGCGAGCCCGTAGCGGCGCTCCATCTCGGCCGTCGAGAACCTATCCCACATCCGCCAGCTCCTTTCTCAACCAGTCCGCGACGAGCGGCCGGTACTTGAACGGGATGTTGTTGCACACGTGGTTGCCCTCGTCGTAGAGGACGAAGCGCGTGTTCGGCGCCTCGTCGGCGATGCGCTTCGTCTCCGCCCACGGGATGATCCGGTCGAGCTTCCCCGTGATCGCCAGGCCCGGGCAGCGGGCGTCCGCGATCACCGGGCCGAGGTCGAGCTCGAACGCCTTCTCGCGCGCCTCTTCCGGGCTCTGCGCGCCGGAGTGATGCACGAACGTCTCGCGCGTCAGGCCGGGAAGCCCCTCCCAGCACTCCCCAAAGTTGAAAGGGCCGCTGACGCCGGCGACTGCCTTCACCCGCGGCTCGAGCGCGGCGCGCGGCGCGTAGTACCCACCGAGGCTGACGCCCGCGGCGCCGACCCGGTCGAGGTCGAGATCGTCCTGCGGGGCCAGCGCGTCCAGCGCGGCGGCCACACCGGCCTCGTAATCCCCGCGGATGTTCGTGGCGAACCCGCTCTCGCCCTGCCCCGGCCCGTCACAGGAGAACGTCGCCATGCCGCGGTCGAGGAACACGTTCTCCCAGAGGAAGAACTCCTCCTTCGTGGAGTCGAGGCCCGGCAGGAGCAGCACGAGCGGCGGGCGCTCGACGCCGGCCGGACGCCGCAGATTGCCGACGAGCGGCCCGTCCTCGAACGGAACGTCGATCCGCTCCGCGGTCGGGTCGAGGTGAGCGTGCGCCCGGTAGAGGCAATCGGCCGCGAGCCGCGTCGTCTCGTGATTTCGCTCGACGTCGACGACCCAGACGAACTTGGCGAAGTGGTAGCAGACGGCCGCAGCGACGAACGCCTCGCCCGCCGTGAGCGAGCTCCCCTCCCCCTCGGCCTCCTCGGCCCGCTTGCGGTGGCCGTCGCCGGTCTCCACCCACGCGTCCAGCCAGCCGTCCCAGGTCTCGATCCGGGCCGTCGTGCGGTTGAAGTCGTCCAGGTAGACCCCGTTCGCGACGAAGCGGGGCGCCCAGTTCGCGATCGCGGCGTCGACCCGTGCGTCAGGCACCGGCGACCACCGCCTCCAGGGAGGTGCCGAGGTCCTCGAGCAGCACCATGGCCGAGTTCCGGCCGGGAGCAGCGCTGACCGAGCCGCCGGGGTGGGTCGTGCCTCCTGTGAGGTAGAGGCCGTCGATCGGCGAGCGCGGTGCAAAGCGAAGCCCGCCCGACTGCGAGGGCCCCATGTCCCCGCCGTGGCAGGTTCCGTGCCAGTTGTGCGCGTTCATGCGCTCCAGGTCGACCGGGCTCTTGACCACGCGCGCGAGAATCGTCTCCTCGGTCATGTTGGGCGCAAAGCGGCGCAGCTGCTCGAGGTTGCGCTCGGCCACGTCCATCTTGACCTCCTCCCAACGCTCGGAGCCGCCGTCCGCGAGCGTGTAGGGGTGGAAGCCGATCACCTTGAGCGCGTGCTGCCCCGCGGGCGCACGGCCCGCGTCGGCCACCGATCCGCAGACGACGAGCAGCGGCGGGTCGTCGTCGGCGAGCAGACCGCGCTCGACGTCGCTGCCGACCCGCAGAAGGCGGTCGACCGACGGCGCCACGCCCGACGCGACGGGCGTGACGAGCCCCGACTGTCCGGAGAACGTCGGCGCCTCGGCGGTGGCGTAGTGGGTCGGGAAGAGCGTGATCCCCTCGCGCCAGCGCTCGACGCCGAAGAGGAACTCGTCGCCCCAGGCCTCTGCGGGCGCCATCTCGGCCAGGTGCTTGACGTGCACGGTCGAGAGGACGGCCCTGCGCGCGCGGTGCGTCTCGCCGTCGTCGGTCTCCACGCCCACGCAGCGTCCGTCCTCGAGCACGAGGCCGGTCACGCGCTTTCCGGTCAGGATCGTGCCGCCGCGGTCCTCGATCAGGCGCGCGAGCGCGAGTGGCAGCGCCGCCGAGCCGCCGAGCGGGAGCGTCCAGCTGTGCTGCTGGCGACCGTAGGTGAGCGAGTAGGCGAGCGGCCCCGTGCCCGGCCGGTCGGCGGGCTGCACGGTCATGAACGCCATCCAGACCATGAAGGCCTGTGAGTGCCAGTCCTCGAACTCCGAGCGCACCACGTCCCACGCACTCATGGCGATCCGGCGACGCCACGTCGCGTCGAGCGCCTCGTCCGGGCGAGGCGCCCGGCCGTAGGGGTTGTTCCGGTACGCGCCGAAGGCGCCTTTCGCAGCGTCGTAGTCGGCGATCAGGCGGCGGTACGCGTCGGCGTCCCGGCTCGAGAAGCGCGCGAACTCCTCGCAGGTCCGGTCGAGGTCGCGCCACTGGGTCAGCGAGGCCCCGTCGCCGAAGGCCACGTGGACGACGGGATCCGGGTGGAGGTACTCGAGGCCGTAGTCCTCGGCGAGGCGGAGCTCCTTGATCGCCGGGCTCGCCTGGATCAGGTTGTGCGCGGTCGAGCACGAGTCGTGGAGGAAGCCGGGGAGCGTGAGCTCCTCGGTGGCGGTGTTGCCGCCGACCACCGGCCGCGACTCCAGGACGAGCACCTCGAGGCCCGCCTTGGCGAGATAGGCGGCCGAGACCAGGCTGTTGTGGCCGGCCCCGGCGACGACGACGTCGACCGTGCTCATAAAGTCTCCGTTGTATGATTGTCAGACAAGGCATGGCCCGCATCGCCTACGTCGATCCAGCGTCGCTGACCGACCCGGAGCTGATCGAGGAGCTGGAGCGCTCCCGCCGGTTCGGGACCCCTCGGCCCGAGACGCAGGCGATCCGCTCCCGCGTCCCCACCGTCGCCAAGGGCTTCTCGCGCGCGTGGAACGCGATCTTCCGGGAGGGGATCGTCGAGCATCCGCTCAAGGAGCTCTGCCGGGTCTACGTCTCCAAGACGATCGACTGCCACTACTGAGGCTCGCAGCGGTCTCTCCGGGGCGGAGAGCAAGGGCTGACGGAGGCGGACTACGACGAGCTCCTCGACTTCGAGCGCTCGGAGCGGTTCAACGAGCGCCAGAAGGCCGCCCTCCTCTACACGAGCATGCTCGTCTGGGACCCTGAAGGGGTCGACGACGCGCTCTGGGCGCGCCTGCGCGAGCACTTCTCCGAGGAGGAGATCGTCGAGCTCGGGTCCTTCGTCTGCCTCACGTTCGGCCAGCAGCGCGTGATCAAGACCTGGGACGTCGGCCACGGAGAGCTCCTCGCGGACACGACCGTCGGGCTGGCGCCCAGGGAGGCGGCCGGCTAGATGGCGCACGTGTCCGGGAGCGCGAACGAGATCAGGGCCCGCGTGCCGGGCGTCCTCGAGTCCTACGCGTTCATCCGCGACAACGTCCTCCTGGACGGGCCGGCCGACCCGGCGCTGAAGCAGCTCTGCTTCCGGTTCCTCGCCGGCGAGATCGAGCCTTCGGGATACGAGGGGCGCGAGCGAGCAGCCCTCGACTGGGCCCACGCCATCGCGTGGGACTCGGACCGCTCCGACGACGCCCTCTGGGAGCGGCTGCACGCCCTCTTCAGCGAGGAGGAGCTCGTCGACCTCGGATGCGCGATCGGCTTCGAGATGGGCCAGCAGCACTTCGTCCGCACGCTCGGCGTGACGCCTGATCTGCCTCACGACGACTGACCCGTCGCTCACCTTCGGTTCGCTCCCGCGGAGGAAACCATGTTTCCCCCGCGTGCCCCCTTCTTTGATCCGGTGAAGGAACCTCCCGGTTCCCTCACACTCCCTCCACACGGTCATGGGCCAGTACCTGTCCCATGACCCAGTAGCCGGAGCGCGTTCCCGCCCAGGATCGCCTCCTCGTCCGCAGGGTCCAGGCCCAGCTCCCACACCGGCTCGGCGGGCTGCTCGAGGCCCATGTCGAACGGGTAGTCCGAGCCGAGCAGGATGCGGTCGGCGCCGGCGAACTCGATCGCCGCGTGCAAGAGCGTCTGGTCGTGCGTGACCGTGTCCAGGTAGAAGCGCCGGATCGAGTCGACCGGCGACTCGGTCAGGCGCGACCGGGCGTCAGGCTGGAACGTGTGCGAGTGGCTGAGGCGCCCGCGCAGCGAGAGGATCGCGCCGCCGCCGTGGGCGAGCAGGATGCGGAGGTTCGGGTGCCGCTCCAGTACGCCCGCCATGACGAGGTGGGCGGCCGTGACCGTCGTCTCGAGCGGGTTCCCGGCCGTGTTCCAGAGGTAGTAGTCGTTGAGTGCCTCGATGCCGAAGCCGCGCGTCGTCGGATGGACGAAGACGAGGGCGCCGGTCTCCTCCGCCGCGGCCCAGAAGTCGGCAAAGCGATCGTGGCCGAGGTAGGCGCCGTCGATACTCGCCGCGATCTCCACACCGGAGAAACGTCCGTCCCGCATGAGCTCGACCAGCTCGTCCGGACGCTCGAGGTCGACGGTTCCGAGGACGGAGACCCGCTGGCCCACCAGGGCGGCAAGGCCCTCGTTCTGACGCGCGGTCTCGCGGCCGACGAGGTTGACCCACGGGCAGAGCACGATCCGGTCGACACCCGCCCTGTCCTGCTCCTCGAGGATCTTGCCCAGGTCGACGAACTCACGCACCGCGGCTCGAATCGCCTTGCCTCCCAACTCGACGACCTGTCCGCGCTCGTCCCAGTGCACCTCGGCGCCGAGCCCCGGGACGATCACGTGCGCGTGCGCGTCGACGACGGTCATGACAGGAACACCAGCAGCAGGCCGCCGACCACAACGAGGCCGGCGCCGAGCCAGATCTGGAGCGTCACGCGCTCGACGTGCCGGCCCATGAGCATCGGCGACAGCAGGAGCACGATCGGGACGGAGAGGAGGCCGAGCGCGAGTACGACCGCAATGGTCGTGTAGTCGAGCGCGGCCCAGCGCGCCCAGACGGAGAGGCCGACCATCACGCCCGCGAGGATCTTGAAGGCGAGCGATACGCGGGAGCCGAGCGCCGACCCCTCCACCGAGGGGCGCAACGGCAGCGCCACGGCGTAGAGGACGACCGCCGCGACCATGCCGAGGGTCAGCCCGAGAAGCGGCGAGGGGAGGCCCTCGAGCCCTTCCTTGATCAGGATCGGGCTCACGGCCCACGCCATCGCGGTCGCGAGGCCCGGCATCGCATCACGCCACGGGATCCCCCACCCCTGGCCCTCCTCCGAGACCCGCTCGAGCGAGACGACGAGCGCGCCTGCGGTCACGAGGGCCACGCCCACCCAGACCACGAAGGCGGGAACCTCCTGGAGGATGAGGACGGCGATGACGGCCCCGAAGACCGGCGTCGTCGCAAGCAGCGGGCTCGAGCGCGCGGCGCCAATCCGCATCTGGCTCATGTTCAGGAGCGTCCACCCAACCGAGAAGTGGATGACGCCGGCGAGCGAGAAGTAGAAGAGCGAGAGCGCGGTGGCATCGCCGAGGAGCCCTATGTCCTCGGTGGCGAGGCTCGCGACGACGAGCACGCCGAGCGCGGTGATGAGTTGGATGAACGTCGCCAGATAGGCGTCGTTCATCCCACCGACGGCGCGCCTGTTCAGCGTCTGGAAGACGCCGAACCCGAGCCCCGCCGCTGCGGCAAGCGCGGGCCCTGTCACTGCGCGGGCTGTTCCTCGTCCGGTGCGGGGGCGGCCACGCCGCCGTTTCCGAGCTTCGCGTCCCGGTGCGCGGTGCCGCCGAAGAAGAGGTCGGCCATCTCCGGGTTCGCAAGCACCTCGGCGGCCTCGCCGACGAGCAGGACGCGGCCGCTCTCCATGACCACGCCGTGCGTCGAGAGCCGAAGGCCGAAGCGGACGTTCTGCTCGACGAGGATGATCGTCTTGCCGGCCTGCTTCATCAGCTCGATCGAGTCGGACACGTGCTTGAGGGCCTTCGGGTCGAGCCCGAGCGACGGCTCGTCGAGGAGCACGACGCGCGGGTCGAGCATGAGCGAGCGCCCGAACTCGACCATGCGCCGCTGGCCGCCGGAGAGGTTGCCGGCCTTCTCGTCGCCCCGTTCGCCGACGATCGAGAAGATCTCCGCCACCTGCGCGTAGCGCTTCTTCACGAGCTTGCGCTCGCGCCGGATGACGTAGCCGCCCATGAGGACGTTCTCGCGCACCGTCAGGTTGGGAAAGAGGCCGTGCGACTGCGGCACCTGGACGATCCCCATCTTGAGGATGTCGCTGGGCTCGCGCCCGCCGATCGGGCTCCCGTCGAAGTGGACGGTCCCGAGGCGCGGGTTGAGCAGGCCGCTCACGACGCGGAGGACGGTTGACTTGCCGGCACCGTTGGGCCCGACGATGCAGGTCACAGACTCGTTCTCCACCGCGAGGTCGAGTCCCTGAAGGACGTCGCCTCCGCCGTAGCCGGCCGTCACTCCCCGGAGGTGGATGAGCATTGCTACGTCACCCCCGCCTTCTCCTCGAGCGCGAAGTCCTCGCCGAGATAGGCGTCCAGGACCGCCGGGTCGGCCTGCACCTGCGCAGGCGTTCCCTGGCAGATGGTCTGCCCGCGGGCCAGGACGCACACCGGGTCGCAGAGACCGAGGACGAGCGGCATGTTGTGCTCGACGATCAGGAACGTCGACCCCTGCCGGTTCAGCTCCCTGATCATCTCCTCCATGTGTGCGATCAGCGTCGGGTTGATGCCGCCTGCGGGCTCGTCGAGCATGATCAGCTTCGGGTCGAGCATGAGGATCTGGGCGAGCTCGACGAGCTTGCCCTGCCCGTAGGAGAGCTCGCCGGCCTCGCGGTCTGCGAACCGCTGCATCCCCACGAACTCGAGCAGCTCGTACGCGCGCTCGGCCTCGGGGCCGCTGACCGCATCGGCGCCGAGCCTCAGCCACGAGAAGGACCGCAGTGGAGCGACGACGTTCTCGAGCACCGTCATCCGCCGGAACAGGCGTGTGATCTGGAACGTGCGGCCGATGCCGCGGTGCGCGCGGCGATAGGGCGCGAGCCGGTCGATGCGCTCGCCGTCGAACCAGATCTCCCCGTGGTCGAGCGGCATCGTCCCGTCGATCAGGTTGAAGAGCGTCGTCTTGCCCGAGCCGTTCGGGCCGATGAGCGCGGTGATCGTCCCACGCTCGACCGAGAGGTTCACGCCGTCGACCGCCTTGACGCCGCCGAAGCGCTTCTCCGCGTTCCGGACCTCGAGGATCGGCCCGGCCGGCGCCTCCGCCGCCTCTTCCGCGGCGCGTTCGACGACCCGCATCGGCTTGCGCTCGAAGCGCCCTCCGACCTCGGTTGCCTTCCCGGCCTCGCGGCGCCGTTTCACGATGGCCCCGACGCTCGGGATGATCCCCCGCGGCAGGAAGAGGACGACGAGGACGAGCAGCGCGCCGAAGAAGATCAGGCGCACGTTGGCGTCCCAGATGCCGTTCCCGAACCAGTCGTTGAAGTCGTTGTTCGTGATCTGGTTGAGCGGCTCGAGGATGAACGCCCCGATGACGGGTCCCCAGATCGTCCCGCGCCCGCCGAGGAGGACGGCGAGGACGACGAACACGCTGTAGACGATGTCGAACATGTTGCGCGGGTCGATGAAGCTGAGGTAGTAGGCGTAGACGCCGCCCGCCGCGCCGATCCAGACGGCGCTCGCGATGTACGCGAGCATCTTGTAGATCGGCGTGTTGACGCCGACCGCGGCCGCCTTGTCTTCGTCCTCGCGGATGGCGATCAGGCCCATGCCGAACTTCGTCCGCCGGATCCACCAGGACATGGCGACGGAGAGCAGCAGGAGCCCGAAGAAGATGTAGTAGAAGGGCAGGTTGCCCCACTCGCGCGGCCAGGTCGGGAGCGGCAGCGAGATCCCGCGGTTCCCGTACGTCAGCTCCGTCCAGTTCAGCACGATGAGCTGCATGACGAACAGGAACGCGATCGTGAGGATCACGAACGAGTGGCCGCGCGTTCGCATGATGATCGGGCCGACCGCGGCGGCGAAAAGTCCCGCGACGACCGCCGAGATGGGGACGAAGTAGAACGGGTTCGCAGCCTGACCGCCGAACGTGTCCGCCCCGAACACGCGCAGCGAGAGGATCGCCGTCGTGTACGCGCCGATGCCCAGGAACACGGTCTGGCCAAGCGAGACGTAGCCCGCGAAGCCGGAGATGATGTTCCAGCCGCTCGCCATGATGGCCAGGAGCAGCGAGAGGATGATGATCGTCTGGTAGTACCGGTTGTCCGAGATGACCGGGAAGACGAGGATCGTGAGCAGGAGCGCGCCGATGGCGGCCTTGGCCGCGTGCCTGGACAGGAGCCCCGCGGCGGCCGTCACAGCGCGACGTCCTCCCTGAGCTTCTGCCCCATGAGCCCCTGTGGACGCACGAGCAGCACGACCAGGATCACGGCCCACGGCACCATGGTCGCCCACTGGGGCGAGATGTAGGTCACCGTCATCGTCTCGGCGACGCCGAGCAGGAGCGCGCCGACAATCGCGCCGGGCAGGCTCCCCATACCGCCCAGGACGATGATCCCGAGCAGGCGCGAGATCCATTGATAGTGCGACCCGGGCAGGAACGGGTAGAGCACCGAAGCGATCGAGCCGCCGGCGCCGGCCGTAGCCACGCCGATCGCGAACGTGAGCGCCGCGACCGTGCTCGGGTTCACGCCGACGAGCCGCGCCGAGCTCATGTTGGCGGACACCGCGCGGATCGCCCGTCCGAGCCAGGTGACGCGGAGGATGACGTAGAGAATGGCCAGCACGCCGACCGCGATCGCGCATCCGTAGACCTGGCCCTTGCGAAGGTAGATGTCGCCGATCCTGAAGGACTCATCGAAGTACGACGGCGTCGACCGGTGGAGCGTCGCGGTCCACACGATGCCCATGACGCCCTCGATGATCAGGGCGAGGCCGAACGTCAGGATCACCGACGTTGACGGCGGCTTCCCCTGGATCCACCGCACGGTTGTCATGTAGATCGCGTAGCCGATCAGGAACATCGCCGGCGTCGTGACGAGCACGCCGAGGAGTGGGTCGAGCCCGGTTTCGTTCCACATCGCCCAGGCGATGAAGGCCGCGAGGATGATGAGGGCGCCCTGGGCGACGTTGATCACGTCCATGACGCCGAAGATCAGCGTCAGGCCCGACGCGAGTAGAGCGTAGACGCCTCCGAGGAGGAGGCCGAGGACGATTGTCTGGATGAGCTGCGTCACGATGCCGTCCCGAGATGGAAGCCGGCCGGGGACGGGGGTTCCCCGGCCGGCTCCGTTGGTGCTTCAGCTACGTGCTAGCCCCCGGACCACGGAGGCTTGGGGTTGACGATGGTGTCGGACGTCGCGACCTCCTCCGGCAGCACGATCTCCTCGTCGCCGTTCTGCCACTGCGCGAGGAGGAACGCCTGCTCGGGGGCGCCGGTCTCGTCCCAGCTCAGCGGCCCGAGGATCGTCTCCACCTCGTTCTCGTGGAGCCAGTCCTTGAGCGCGGCCTGGTCGTCGATGGAGCCGACGGCCTCAACGGCGGCCTGCAGGACCTGCGCGGCGGCGAAGCCGTCTGCGGCATCCTCCGGCGGGTCCTCGTCGAACTTCGCCCGGTACGCCTCGAGGAACTCGGTGTTCCCGGGGGTGTCCGCGTCGACGTGGTAGCTGACCGCGAAGAAGATGCCCTCGGTGTTCTCGATCCCGATCGCGTCCGAGTACTGGTCCGCGAAGGACGGGGTCGAGGCCTGGAACATCTGCTTCGGGCTGAAGCCCGCCGCGCTGAGGGCCGTGATCAGGTTGACGCCGTCCTGGAGACCGGCCGAGCCCTGTGCGATCAAGTCGGGCTTCTGCCCGGCGATCGCCGAGGCGATCGCGTCGAAGTTCACCGTCTCGGGCGGGTAGATCTCCGAGTAGACGGTCTCGACGCCGCCGGCCTCGAGCTGTTCCTGGATGCCCTCGGCGACAGGTGCGCCGAACGGGTCGTCGGCGGCGATGTAGGCGGCCGTCTTGGGCCGCTCGCCCTCCGGCAGGCTCAGCACCCACTCCGAGAAGAGATCGGCCTGGTGCGGCGCCGTCGCCTGCTGGGCGAAGAACAGGTACTCGAACCCACGGTTGAACATGTCGGGCGAGCCGCCTGCCGGCTCGACGTAGACCATCTGCGCGCGCTCGGCGACCGCCGAGGCCGGGATGTTCAGGAGCGACGAGAACGTCCCGAGCAGGAGGTCGACCTGGTCCTGGTCGATCAACGCGTTGTAGTCGGTGACGACGAGGTTCTGGTCGGACTGGTCGTCCTTGATCACCATCTCGACCGGACGGCCGAGCAGGCCGCCGGCGTCGTTGACCATCTCCATCCAGACCTCGTAGCCGCGCCGAGCGGCTTCGCCCGGCTCGGCGAAGTCGCCGGTGAGGGGGAGAGACGCGCCGATGCGAATCGGCTCGCCGCTGGCATCCCCTGCGCCGTCGGTCGCAGTCGTGTCGCCGCCGCTGCCCTCGTCATCGTCGTCGTCGCCGCCGCACCCGGCCGCGAACACCAGCGCCAGGAGCACCGGCAGCAGCGCGAGGAGCCAAACGATCCTTCTCATCTAAGACACCTCCGTTGTCGCGGATACCGATTTCCGAGGCAACCCGCCCGCGGTGCGGCGCGCCTCCGCCCCCACGCCTCTCCGTCCCTCAGACGACATGGATCTCGATCCCGAACTCGTTGAGCGGGACCGCTCCGTCCTCGGTGACGTAGAGCGTGTTCTCGATGCACGCCGAGCCCACTCCGGGGACGAAGATCCCGGGCTCGACGTTCACGAAGCTCCCTGGGCGGAGCTCCGCAGTCTCCCCGCGCGCTACGACCGGGCGCGACGAGGTGGTGATGCCGGTGGTGTGACCGAGATAGACGTGGTTGGAATGGTCGCCGTACCCGGCGTCGACAGCGACCTTGGTCGCCTTCTCCCAGAGATCTCCGCCCCGGACACCGGCCCGGGCCTCCGCGAGCATGACGTTGTACATCTCGGCGGCGACGTCGTAGATCGCCCGCTGCTCCTGCGTCGGCTCACCGACGGAGATCGTGCGGTCGGTGTCCGTGTAGCACCCGGCGTACGACGCCGACAAGTCGAGCCAGAACATCTGCCCCTCCTCCAGCCGCCGAGCGGAGAAGAGGAACGGGCGGACGTTGGAGATCGCATCGCTGAACGAGCCGACGTTGATGTGCGTGGACATGCCGCTCCCGTGCAGGAACTCGGCCCCGAGCGAGGCCATGCTCTCAAGCGAGCGCAGGCACATCTCGTACTCGGGGACGCCGGCAGCCGCGGCCGCGACGGCCGCCGCGAGGCCCGTGTCGGCGACCGACACGGTGCGCCGGATGATCTCGCTGTCATGCGCCGACGGCGTGGCCACCAGCTCCTGCCAGACGGGGGTCGCGTCCCCGAACTTCGCCCCTGGGAGGCTCGCCTCCAGGATGCCCGTGTAGACGGCGGGCATCTCGGCGTCGAAGACGCCGATGCTCGCCTCCGCGAGCCCTGCGCCCGAGACGGCGTCCCGGATTGCGGCGCGCAGCTCGTCGGCGAGCCACCGCCGGGCCGGGTTCGGATACGAGCGCACATCCTTCACCCAGGACATCCGGCGGGCCTCGTCGAGGTGCCACGGCTGGTCGACGAGGAGGACGGGGTCGCGGTCGAGCGGCACGAGGAGCAGCGAGCTCGCCGTCGGAAACACGTGGACGTAGCCCGCGAGGTGGCGGATCGGGTCGGAGTTCGCCCCGGCCGAGCCCCAAACGAGCAAGGCGTCGAGCCCGTGCTGCTCCATCGCGGCGCGGGCCCGGGCCAGCCGGCCCTCCTGCTCCTCGCGCGGCGGCTTCGGCGCGAGCCCTCGCGACTTCTCGAGCTCAGCGCCAACGTCAAACACTGTGGTCACTCGCCTCCTCCAGGGTCGTAGTGGTCACCGGTCGTTCAGGGCCAGGAGCTTCATCTCGGTCATCTCTTCGATCGCGTAGCGGATCCCTTCGCGGCCGAGGCCCGACTGCTTCACGCCTCCGTACGGCATGTGGTCGATGCGGAAAGTTGGAACGTCGTTCACGACGAGCCCGCCGACCTCGAGCTCGTCGAACGCGCGGCTGATGGTCGGCCAGTCGCGCGTGAAGATCCCCGCCTGGAGCCCGAAATCGCTCCGGTCGACGGCGGCGATCGCCTCGTCGACGTCCTCGAACGGGGTGATGACGACGAGCGGTGCGAAGGCCTCCTGACAGGAGACCTTCATGGACTCGTCGACGTCAGTAAGGACGGTCGGCTCCCACAGGCGTCCCTCGTGCCCGCCGCCCGCGAGCGCCTTTGCCCCGCCGGCGAGGGCCTCGTCCACCCACTCGGCCACGCGCGTCGACGCTCCGTCGTCGATCAGCGGGCCCACGTCGGTGCCCTCGTCGAGCGGATCGCCGGCCTTCAGCGCGGCAACGTGCGGGAGGAAGTCCTCGACGAACGCGTCGTGGACGGAGGCGTGCACGAAGACCCGCTGCACGGAGATACAGGTCTGCCCGGCGTAGACGAACCCGCCCCAGGCGACGCGCTCCGCGGCGAAGGCCACGTCGGCGTCGCCGTTGACGATCACGCCGGCGTTGCCGCCGAGCTCGAGCGTGACGCGCTTGCGCCCGGCACGCGCCTTCAGCGCCCAGCCGACGGCCGGGCTGCCCGTGAAGGTCAGCAACTTCACCCGGTCGTCCTCGACGAGGGGCGCGGCGACGTCCGTCGAGCTCGGCACGACGGCGATCCCGCCCTCCGGCCAGCCGGCCTCGAGCACGATCTCGCCCAGCCGCAGCGCACTAGCGGGCGTCTGCGAAGCGGGCCGGATCACGATCGGGTTCCCGGCCGCCAGCGCCGGCGCGACCTTGTGCACGACGAGGTTGAGCGGGAAGTTGAAGGGCGAGATGCCGACGATCGGCCCGAGCGGGACGCGGCGCACATGTGCCGTGCGTCCTTCCATCCCGGGCGCCCAGTCGAGCGGCACGATCTCGCCGTAGATTCGCTTGGTCTCCTCCGCCGCGATGCGGAAGGTGAACGCGGCGCGCTCGGCCTCGACGCGCGCGGTCTTGATGGGCTTGCCGGCCTCGAGGGCGATCGTCCGCGCAAGCTCGTCGCGGCGTTCGGCGATCAGGTCGGCGATGCGGTTGAGGATCTCGGCGCGCCGCCACGACGGCAGGCGGCGGGTCTCGTCGAAGGCCTGCACCGCACGGGTGATGGCCTCCTCGATCTCCTGTCCGCCCGCGCGGTGGACGACGGCGACGAGGCGCCCGTCGTACGGGCTCCTGACCTCGGTGGCGGCACCGGAGAGCACCGTCCGGCCGCCAACCAGGGCACCGAGCTCGCCGAGCTCGACCACCTCGTGCTCGCCCTCCCACTCGGCGGTCGGGT